>JANODO010000215.1:0-2648 GCA_031412735.1 Rariglobus sp.
GCGCTGGGGTGGTCCGTCGTGGGTGCGTTCTTGCTCGGGTGGGCCGAACATCGCGAGCGAGCTCGCTTCCCACGTCGGGCGACGGTCTCCCTACTTCGGCCGCACACGTATTTTTAGGCGATCCAGCGGGTGAGTTTTTTGCGGAGGAGGTCGCGGGCGCGGGCAAGGCGGGTTTCCACGGCTTTCGGAGTGGCGTGGATGATGGCGGCGATCTCGGCGTGAGACTTGTCCTCGTATTCGAAGAGCACGAGCGGGGCGCGGAGCGGGTCGGGTAAGCTCGCGATGGCTTCGCGGACGGCGGCGATTCGCTCGGCGGCGAGGGTGGCGGCCTTCGGGTCGTCGCGCAGGTCGATGGACTCGGGCACGTCGTCGAGCGCGACCAGCGGACGGCGGGTGCGTCGGCGGGCGTGGTCGCGGCAGAGGTTGAGCGCGATCTGAAACATCCACGTCGAAAACCGCGCGCCTGGGCGGTAGTGGGTGCGATGTTTGTAGATGCGCACAAAGGTTTCCTGGGCGAAGTCGAGGGCGTCGGCTTCGTTTTGGAGGTGGCGGTAGAGGAAACCGCGCAAGGGCACCTGCCAGCGCAGCATGAGCGTATCGAGCGCGGAGTCGTCGCCGTGGCAGAGCGCGGAGGCGAGGGCCTCGTCGGTGGGTGGCGAGACGTCGGGCGTCATTTGAGCCCGAGCGGGGCGTCGTGTCGCTGTCCGGCGACCTTGGGGCCGACGATTTTGAGGAATCGCTCGCCCTGCTCCGGCGACATGGCGGCGGCGACGCGTTGCAAATGGGCTTGGGTGGCGTCGTGGCAGACGGCTTCGAGACGAGTGAGTTCGGCTTGGGCGGCGGGCTTGGCTTCGAGAGAGGAGGCGGTGAGGACTTGGCGGGCGTCGATGATCTGTTTGCAGTGCTCCATGCAGACCGGGTGGTAGTCGGCGTGGATTTGCTCGATGGCGGCGGTTTGGGCAGGGGTGAGTTTAAACTCATTTTGCATCCAAACCATCTCGTCGACCTCGGCGTCGGGAGCCGGGCGGAGGAGGATGTGGGTCAGCCCAAAGGCGACGGCGGCGGCGAGGATCGCCAGAAGGAGGTAGCGAACCAAGGGGCTCACGGGTGAACGTGGGAGGGATGCGCGCCGGACGCGGCGGTCATCTGAACCGGGTCGATGGTGCGCACGTAGGCGGCGGCCATGCGTTCGGTGGCGCGGGATTGGTTGAGCGCGAAGGCGGTGCCGGAGCCGGCGGCGAGGGAAAGGAGGACGGCGAGGCTGGCGGCGAGGGGGAGCGCGTTAGCGAAGGGGAAGGTCGGCGCTGGGCGGGCGTGAGTGGATGGGGTGGTGGCGGAGGTCGCTTCGACCGCGTGAATACGGGCCCAGACTTGGTTGCGGAAATCAGGCGCGGGGGTGGGCTCGTGATGCCACGATTGAAGCGTGGAGGAGAGCGGATCGCGTGGATGTTTCATGCCGGGTATTACGCTGGCGGAGGGAGAACCCCTCGGCGAATGTTTCGGGAAGCCGGGAGTGGAACGCCGACCATTTATGACACTCATGTCTTTTCGAGAGACATAGCATATCAGATCAACTCGGTTCTGTTTTTACCCGATCCAGGCGGCGATTTGCTCGATGAGTTTTTCGCGGGTGGGGCGGTAGACGAGTTCGAGTTCGGGGGCGAAGGGGACCGGCATGTCGGCGCTGGCGATGCGGAGCGGGGCGGCTTCCAAGCTGAAGAAGTGCTCTTCGGTGAGCCGCGCCACCAACTCGGCGCCGAAACCGTGGGTGCGCCGCCCTTCGTGCAACACGATCAGGCGGTGCGTGCGTTCGAGGGACGCTTTGATCTCATCGAGCTTCAGCGGGGCGAGTCCGCGCAGGTCGAAGAGATCGAAGGTTTTTTCGTATTCGGACGCGAAGTAGTCGCAGGCTTCGGCGGCGGGGATGGTCATCTCTCCATAGGTCACGAAAGTCGCGTAGTCGCCGGAGCGGAGGCGCTTGGGCAGCCAGACGTCCTTGTAGTTGGAATCCCACGACACCGGGTGTTTGCCGCGCCGGTAGAGGCCCTTGTGTTCGAAGATGAGAACCGGGTTGTTGTCCTCGTAGGCGGCGAGGATGGCGTTGAATGCATCTTGCGGCGTGCTCGGGTAGATCGCCTTGAGGCCGGGCATCGAGAGGAAGAGGGACTCCAACTCCTGCGAGTGGAAGGAGCCCATGGTGAGGCCGCCGCCGCAGGGGAGGCGGAAGACCAGCGGGACTGCGGCGCCGGCGCGGAAGTGGTAGGTGGCGGCGTTGAGGGTGATCTGGGTGACGGCTTCGGTGGAGAAGTCGGCGAACTGAAACTCCTCGATGGGGCGGTGGCCGTTGAGCGCCATGCCGATGGCCCAGCCGGTGCAGGCGCTTTCGGCGAGCGGGGTGTTGAACACGCGGGGGCGGCCGAAATCCTTGAGGAGGCCGTCGGTGACCTTGAACGCGCCGCCGTAGGTGCCGATGTCCTGGCCGAGGAGGAGCGACTCGGGGCGCTCGGAGAGGATTTTGCGGAGCGCGGCGTTGATGGCTTGGGCGGAGGTGAGTTGCTCGGTT
Source organism: Rariglobus sp. (assembly GCA_031412735.1). Taxonomy (GTDB): domain Bacteria; phylum Verrucomicrobiota; class Verrucomicrobiia; order Opitutales; family Opitutaceae; genus Rariglobus. The sequence goes on from JANODO010000215.1 coordinate 2,564, forward strand.
TTGGCGGGCATGGGCTGCCAGGCGGGCGTGGGCGTGTCGGGGGCGAACACGTCGGCGAGCAGGCTGGCGTCGGGGGTGGGGCGGG
>JANODO010000216.1:0-9161 GCA_031412735.1 Rariglobus sp.
GAGGCGCGGAACGGAGTCTGCGCCCTACCTTTAACTTATGTTTGCCCGGTGCTTTCCGATTGTGCGCGCCCGCGCACAATTGACGTGGGCGCACTACCGGTTCCTTTGGGGGGCTGTGCATCCCGGAACATGGGCGGGCCGCCCATGCCACTTATTCGGTGGCGATCCTGTGGGGAGCGGAGTCCCCGCCCTACCTGGGCACAGATGGCGGAGGGATGACGGGCGGAGTTTTTTTACCACGAAACACACGAAATACACGAAAGGGGGCCGATGCGAAGGAGGCTGGCCGTGAGCAATGAGCAGGGCGGAAGGCGGAGGGGCGGAGCCAATTGTGCGCGATCGCGCACAATCGGTGTGTCTAGGGCATAAAAATCGCGCCGACGGTGAGCGCGGGCGGGATTGAGAGGACGGAGGGTCTAACGTGACGAATACTGGGGCGTGTTTCTGGAATACCTCAGGGCGTCGAACTCTGCGAGTGAGAGGGAAAGCAGGCTGGGCCAGCGTTGTCCTCGGCGGCACGACCCGCTGGGTCGCCTCCGGCTCGGCCACCTTGGACGAGCCCGCTTTCGCTCTCACGCCGGCCTGATTTATTTCAGAAATACGCTCTGGGGAGATTTGGGCGGCGAACCGGGGTTCGCCGTCGAAAGCGGCGAGAGCTCGCCGCACTCCATAGGCGGAGGGCGGAGCGGACGTCTCGGAGAGACGTCCCTACCTCGGCGGGGCCGGCTAAGGGGTCGGGGCTTTGCGGGAAAACATTAATCCGGCCGGTAGCCGTTCACCGGTGAGTGCCTGCAGGTCGGCGGGTTCATCGGCGGAACGGTGGTCGCGGACTCGCTCCAGTTGCGCGGGGGTGGCTTGCCAACGGGTCAGCAGGTCGTGCGCGGTGGCTTGCACGTCGGCGGAGGCGTCGAGCGTGCGTTCTCCGGTGCGGCGGAGGGCTTGGGCCAGCGCGGCGCAGGCGGCGGGGGTGTGCGGGCCGAATTTCAACGGAGCGAACGTGGCGAGGAGCTCGGGGAGGATGTCGGGGGGCAACACGGCGGCCGGGTCGCCCGAGAGGGAGCAGCGGGAACAGAGACGGCCCAGGGCCCAGAGCCAGGCTTCAAGTTGTCCGGGCTTTGTGGATACGAGGCGGGGCAGGCGATCAAGGAGGCGGCGGACAAATTGGCGGCGGGTGGCTTGCGGTAGGCGTTCGAGGGTGGCGGCGGCACGGATGAGCTCGGGCGGGACGTCGGGGGAGCGGAGGGCGTTTTCCCAGCGTTTCCAGAGCACGGTTTGCCGGGTGGCGTCGAGCCCGCCGGCGACGCGGCGCCAGAGGATCCATTCTTGGGTTAACACGCGGGGGTCGCGGGGGAAGGCGAGGCCGAGTTCGCGCACGCGCCAGAGTTCGTTAAGGCGGGTGTCGTCATGCGGCCAGCCGCAGCCGGGGCGCAGGCAGTAGCCGGCGAGGCTGAGCCAGGTGGCTTCGTGTTCGGGGGAGCGTTGGCGGCGGTTGAGCGTGGCGGCGAGCGCGGGCCAGAGTCCGCGAAGGATCTCGGGCGGCCAGTCGGCGCGGGGTTGGCTGAGGAGGCGTTCGAGTTCGGGGAGGAGGGTGCGGGGCGAAGTCGCCGCAGGGGATACCTGAGGGCTGAGACCTGAAACTTGAGGGTCGGAATCGGAGGGCGCCGGCTTCGGTGGGTTGAAGGTGGACTCGACGGCGGCGAGGGCGGGGGGGAGATTTGAAACCGGAGACTTGAGACCTGAAACTTGAGGGTCGGAGTCGGAGTTGGGATTTTCGGCGGGAGAAAGAGAACTATTACGAGAAAGAGAAAGATTGGTGGGGAAGCGGAGGGACCAGGCTTCGGGGTAGCCGGGGGGCGGGTTTATCGGCAGGCAGCGCACGCGGAGGAGGCCGACGGAGTTGAGGGTGGCTTCAAGGGCGACGGGAAGGAGGCCGTTGGAGGGGAGCGGGGCGCCGGGCGGGATTTGGAGGACGGCGGTGAGCTCGGGTAGGGCGGTGTGGTCGGGGCCGGCGGGGAGGAGGTCGCCGGGTTGTTCGCCGGCGGGGCGGGCGGAGGAGTAGAGGCGGAAGGCGATGGGTTGGTTGACGCGGGCGAGCAAGCCGGGCGGGGCGACGCGGATGAGGTGATCGAGGGGCGTGCCGTGAGGGAGGAGACAGAGGAGGGTTTCAGAAATCGGGTCACTGGCGCTCCCCGCTACGTTCGGAGCGGCGCGAGTGGTGCCGGTTTCGATCCAGAAGGCGTGGGCGGCGTGGCTGGTGATGAGCGCGGTGCCTCGGCGGAGTTGCGCGCCGAACCACGCTGCGCCTAACGCGACGGCTTGATCGGGGCGCGGGTTGTCGAGCTCGACGACCGGGTGGCCTTGCCAGGTGGTAAGCAGGCGGGTGAGGCGCTCACGAAGAAACGCCGGGGCGAGGGTGCCGCCGTTGTAGAGCACGGCATCGACGGGGTGCCCGCGAAGGAAACCGGCAAGGTGACGGGTGATGGCGGAATCGGCGGCGTAGGGCAGGCCCAGTTCGCGAAGTCCGCCGGCGGGGCGCGTGGGCGTGGTGTCGGCCGGGCAGTCGGGAAAAAAGCCGTCGAGGATGAGAGCGCGGACCTCGGAAGGGTCGAGCGTGAGCGAGCGGGTGGAGGCAAAGAGCCCGCCGCCGGGCAGGGTAATGGCGACGGTGTGCGGGGTGTTGTCGTCGGGCGGGCGCGAGAGGATGGCTTCTTTGGCGTCGCGGGCGGCGGCGACGAGGGCGGGCCAAGCTGAGCCGGGTGAGAGAGCGAGTTTTTTTTCGAGGTAGTGGGCGAGGGCGGCGTCGATGTTGTCGCCGCCCAGGAGGAGGTGTTCGCCGACCGCGATGCGCTCGAGGCGGGGGAGGGCGGAGGGGGCGGTGGTGTCGGCGTCGGGTCGCTGGCGCTCCCCGCTACTACGGGCGTTGAAGAGGCTGAAGTCGGAAGTGCCTCCGCCGAGGTCGATGACGAGCAGCCGCAGTTCCTGCGGCGGTTGAAGGTGAGAGTTTAAGTTGAAGAATGAGGGCGAGTCCGCCGTCGCGCCGGGCGCTTTGGCGTGACGAGCGAGCCAGTCGTAGAAGACGGCTTGGGGTTCTTCGAGGAGGCGGACGTGGGCGGGGAGCCCGGCTTCGCGGGCGGCGGTGAGGGTTAACTCTTGGGCGTCGGGGGCGAAGGAGGCGGGGACGGTGAGGATGACGGGGATCTCGGACCCCTCGCTGGCGCTTGTGGCTACGGGGAGGTGGGGGGCGGCGCTGGCCCAGAGTTGGCGGAGGAGCAGGGCGGAGGCGGCGACGGGGGACAGGCGTTCGGCTTCCGGGACATCGGTGCTGCCCCAAGGGAGGATCGGGCGCGTGCGGTCAACGAGGCGGTGGGCGAGCCAGGACTTGGCGGCGTGCGTGACACGGCCGGGGGTGCGGGAAGCGGCGCGGCGGGCGAGGTGCCCAGGGACGGGCGCGGGGCCTAGCGAGGCGCGTTCGTCGGGGCGCGGGTGGTAGAGAAACGACGGAAGCAGGTCGGCGGTGACAGTGGTGCCGGCGGAGTCGAGTTGGGTGATGGGGATGGTCTGGGGGAAGGCGGAATCGCGAGCGAGCTCGCTCCCACGGGATACAGCCACGATGGCCAGGGCGCTGTTACTGGTGCCGAGGTCGATGCCGATGCTGAGGGCGGGTTTACAGTCGGAGTCCATTTTTCACCACGACGGAGTGCGAGAGCACGGAGATGGTCGATGTCGCAGACATAGGCCCCGAAGCGAAGCGGAGCGGGTGACCGACGCGGGTGCCCATTGGGCAAAGGAAGGAACAAACACACGAATCACACGAAAAGGGCGGGGGAAGGCGGAGCACGGAAAGACGGAATTTTAACCACTGATAAACCCTGATTATCACTGATGTCGGAATGGATTCAGCGGGTTTGAATAAGTGGCCATAAGTGCTCATCAGTGGTTGAAATTCCGGAGCGGTTACGTGGTGCGGACTTTGAATTCCAGTTTCCACGTGCGGGTGGTTTCGGGGTGGCGTAGGTGGATTTCCAATACGCCGAGTTCGTTGACGCAGGAGACCAAACCCACGGGGATGACATCGCCCTCGGTCAAGCCATCGCCGGGGGGGAGGACGGTTTCCACGAGGGCAGTTTCTTCGAGGTCGCGAAGGGCGTCGGGCACGAGCGCGCCGGTCTCGTCGCCGGCGCGGGCGGTGCTGCTAAAGAGGCGGAACTCGACGGGCTCGCCAACAACCAGGCCGAATTCGCGGTCGGCCTGCGTGGCGGTGGTGCCTTCTTCCATGCCTTGGGGGGCGACGCAGACGGCTTTTATGGCCGGCTTGAGCCCGGGGACGGCGAGCACGGTGGATTCGAGGCCGACGTAGTAGGAGCGGGCGGTGCCGGCGCGGATACGGACCCCGGCTCCGGAGTTGAGGAGGCGTCCGTAAGCGGCGGCTCCGCGGGCGACGGCGAGGTCGTAGTCGGCTCCGGTGAGTTCGGTGGGGGCGGCGCCGAACCAAGCGGCGAGCAAGTCGAGCACCCGGCGGCGCATCGGGGCGGCTTTGAACACGCCGCCGTTGAACAACACGTGGGTGGGGCGGAGGAGCTCGTGCTGGCTGGCGGCGAGGGCGCCGGGGACACGGGCTTGGAGGGCGGTGGAGCCGGTGACGTTGTGGTGACTGCGGTGGAGGAAGCGGGCGAGATGGCGGCTGAGCGCGGGGTCGGCGGCGTAGTTGAGCCCGAATTCGCGGAGGCCGCCGGCGCTGCGGGCGGCGGGGCGTTCGGAGGGAGACGTGAGCGGGAGGAAGCCGTCGAGGGTGATGGCTTCGAGGAGCGGGCGTTCGAGCCGCGTAGAAACCGTTTTGGCGAAGAGGCGGGCGCTGCGGGTGGGGACGGCGACGGGGACGCCGGCGAGGGCGGGGTCGTTGAAGAGCGCTTCCTTGGCGTCGCGGGAGGCTTGGACGAGGGCGAGGAATTGCCACTCGTCGATGTTTTGTTTGGCGGCGTCGAGTTGGGCGCGGAGGGCGTGGGCGAGGGCGAGATCGAGGTTATCGCCGCCGAGGAGGATGTGTTCGCCGACGCTGATGCGGTCGAGGGCGAGGGCGCCGGCGTCTTCGCCCACGGCGATGAGGCTGAAATCGGCGGTGCCGCCGCCGACGTCGCAGACCAGCACGATGTCGCCGGGGTGGACGTGGCGGCGCCAGTCGTTGCCCGCGTGTTCGAGCCAGGCGTAGAAAGCGGCGAGGGGCTCTTCGAGGAGAACGGGCTCGGTGAAGCCGGCGCGCGTGGCGGCGTCGCGGGTGAGGTTGCGCGCGGCTTCGTCAAAGGAGGCCGGGACGGTGATGACGACGCGGGTGGTTGTCCAGTCGAGGGCGTCGGGGTGAGCGGCGGCGGCGTGGAGGTGGCTGAGGAAGAGGGTGGAAGCGTGGAGTGGTGAAACCTTTTCGGCGGACGTGACCGAGGCGGATTGCCAAGGGAGGAGGGGCGACGTGCGGTCCACGCGGGGATTGCACAACCAAGACTTGGCCGACGCGACGAGGCGATCCGGGGCGAGTGTGCCGCGAGTGCGGGCCCAGCGGCCGATGACGGGTGCGTCTTTGCCGCCGGACCACGGGAGGGCGAACGCGCCCCGGGTGTGTTCGTCGGGGTGTGGCAAGTAGAGCACCGAGGCCAGCAACGGGAGCGCCTCGACCGCGCCGGGTCCGGCGGATTGAACGAGTGGCAGGATGCGGGTCGGCGCGGTGCCGGCGGCAAGGGCGACGGCGGAGTTACTGGTGCCGAGGTCGATGCCGAGAGCGGAGGTGAGGGGAGAAGACATGGACAAGCGGGGAAGGCGGAAGGCGGATTGTCTAACCACGAAAAACACGAAACACACGAAAAGGGCGGAGGGACCGGAGTCGGGAAAGCGGAGGTGGTTTGCCCACGGAACACACGGAATACACGGAAGAAGGCGGAGGTTTCTGGACTAGCAGCGAGTGCCGGGGTGCGAGTCGCTAGCTCAGCGGAGTTCGATTTCGGCGGGGGCGATGATGGTGCGGGGGGATTGGGCGGGATCGGTCGCGTGAGGGAGTTTTATGGCGGTGGTGCGCCAGCCTCGGTGAAGCAGCGTGCCGGTGAACGGCGGCGTGCCGGCGACGTGGCCGAGCAAGCGGTGGGCTTCGGGGTCGAACCCGGGTGCGAGCGTCACGGTGGAGCCCTCGGTGCCGGGGTGCAGAGGCTCAAGGGCGAAGGCGTTTTGCAGGGTCGCGCGGCAACCCGTGTGGACGACACGGGCCACGGCGGCGACCTGGGCGTCGGGCACGGTGCGGATGTCCTCCATGACGAAGTCGATCAGGCGGCCTTGCTCCTGGAGTTTGGCGAGCAGGCGGAGCGCGCCGGCGTCGGCGATGGCGACCGGATCGATCTTGGGCGCAGGAGGAGTCGGCGGTGCCAAGGTCGGTGCGGGCTGAGGTGCGGGGGGGGGCACGGGAGCCGCCGGGCGGTTCAACGTGGCGGCGAGCAACGCAAAGACGGCGCTGATGATGGCGAGGACACCGGCGGCGCGGAAACCCGGCTCGGCGTGTTGCAGGAGCCACACGCCCACCCCGGCGCTGAGCAGGGTGGCGGCAAGTGATAAAACCGTGTTGATGTGAAAGGCGGCGGGACGCGTCGACATACGCGGGCTACGACACGCGGTGTGGCGGTTCAGAGCACTTTTAAAGGTCGGGGTGGGACGCTGAACGCGGCATGGTGGAATTTCCCGGGGTGACGGACCCGATCCGGTCCACACGGAGGTGGACCCTCCCTCGGAACCAGATTGCCAAGGGGCGACGGGTGCAAAAGGGTCGGGCGAAAGATGAGAGTTTACTTCATGGGTATCTGTGGAACGGCGATGGGTAACGCGGCGCTGTTGGCCCGCGCGGCCGGGCACGACGTGCTGGGTGCGGACACCGGGGTGTATCCGCCGATGAGCACGGTGCTGGCGGACGCCGGCATCACGTTGCACGAAGGCTACGACCCGGCGCGCTTGGCCAAGCTCGCGCCGGATCTCGTGGTAATCGGCAACGCCATGTCGCGCGGGAATCCCGAGGTGGAGTGGCTCTTGGATGAACGCGCGCTGCCGTTCACATCGCTGCCGGCGTTGCTCCACGACACGGTGCTCAAAACCCGCAAAAATATCGTGGTGTGCGGCACGCACGGAAAGACCACGACCACCTCGTTGACGGCGTTTTTGCTGCGGGAGAACGGGCGTGATCCGGGCTTCCTGATCGGTGGCGTGCCGCTCGATCCACCCGTGGGCAACCACCTCGGCGCGGCGGGCGATCCCTTTGTGATCGAGGGCGACGAGTATGATAGCGCGTTCTTCGACAAACGCTCGAAGTTCATTCACTACGCGCCGCATGTCGCGGTGTTGAACAACCTGGAGTTCGACCACGCGGATATCTTTCGCGACTTGGCGGACGTGCAGCGGACGTTCTCCCACCTGACCCGCATCGTGCCGCGCAACGGTTTTGTCGTGATGAACGGTGATGACGATAACCTGCGCGCGCTCGGCGACCTGCCGTGGACACGCGTGGTGCGGGTCGGCACGGGCGAGGGCAACGATGTGCGCATCGTGGATTTTTCGGAGACGCCGGCGGGCGTGAGTTTCCGATTGCTGTGGGGCGGGGTTGAGTGGGGCGCGGTGACGTGGGCCATCCCTGGAATTTATAATGTGCGCAATGCCGCGATGGCGGCGACGGCGGCGGCGCTGGCGACGGAGGGACTACCGGCAGCGGGGTCGGGAGACCCCGGCTCCATTTCCGGAAAGTCGGCGCTCGGAGATCGCCGTCCACCTTTACTGTCACTGGCTCCGCTGGCGCGGTTTCGTGGGGTGAAGCGCCGGCAGGAAGTGCTCGTCAGCACGCCGGCGCTCACGGTGATCGAGGACTTTGGGCATCACCCGACGGCGCTGGCGGAGACGCTCAAATCGTTTCGCAACCGCTTCCCCGGCGCGGTGCTCACGGCGGTGTTTGAGCCGCGCAGCAACACGGCGCGCACGAATACGCTGCAGGCCGGGTTCATGGCGGCGATCGCGCTGGCCGATGAGGTTTACCTCGGGGCGGTGAACCGCGCCGACACATTGAAGGCAAACGAGCGGTTCGATACCGAGGCGGTGATCGCGCACTTGACGGCCAACGGGGTGTTGGGCGTGAGCGCGCCGACGAACGCGGCGTTGCTGGACGGATTGATCGCGGCAACGCTTCCGACGGCGCTGCCCGCCTCGACGGGGAAGGCGCGGCTGGTGGTCTTCTTTAGCAACGGCAGTTTCGACGGGATTATTGCGAAGTATGCGGCGGCGGCGGGGTTGGGTTAGGGATTTGGGAGGGACCGCCTCTGTGCGGTCCGTCGATCAGACGACACGGAGGTCGTCCCTTCCTTAACCTCAACCGGGCTAGGTTTCTAGTCCGAGTTCGCTGACTAAGGATTCGAAACGCGCGTCGCCGAGGACCGGTGCGCTGGCGACTGCGGAGAAATCGGCGGGCAAGTCGATACACGATTTGCAGCCGCTCATCTCCGGGGTAAGCGGCAACGTGAGGGGCTCGTCGAGGCGGTAAACGCGCACTACGAAAGCATGGAGACCGGGTGGCCGGCTCCAGTCGTATTTTTCGCGGACGGCGGCCTCGGTCCAGTGGTGGAACGGATCCAGCGCGGCGATCTCCGGCCAAGCTTCGAGGAAGCGGTGCTGGGTCACCTCGGCAAAATAGCTCAACGTGATCAACGGCGAGTTCACCGGAGAAATCGAGTCGGCAGGGTTGGCGGGAAACCAGCGGGCGGCGGCGGGTTTGGTTTTTTCGCGTTGGGCGTGAAACTGGGTGGGAAAGAGCCAGAAGTGGCGGGCGCGCTCGGCGTCCAAACCGCGCCGGCCCTCGGCGAGACCGCCCTTGCGCAGGATCAGGATTTGCTCACCGGCGCCGAGGGCCTCGACGATGACCTGCCATTCTTTAAACGCGGGAAACATGGGTTGTGGGCGGGAGCCTGCGGGCACGGGAGGGACGACCTCCGTGTCGTCCGGTTGCGGGTTTTAATACCAACAGCCTCAAACATTCAGACATTAAACACAGATTGGCGGACTGTCGCTTCGCTCGAAACACAGATACGAATCGGATATAAGGCAGCAGAGTGCAGGCGCCGGGGGGTATCCGGTATTTATCTGTGTTTCGAGCGAAG
>JANODO010000217.1:0-1698 GCA_031412735.1 Rariglobus sp.
CGCTGGAGAGGATGACGGTGAAGGTCGCGCCGAGGCCCGCGCCTTTGCTATCCGCCTGGATGGTGCCGCCGTGCGCTTCCACGATGGCCTGCGAGATGGCGAGGCCGAGCCCGAGTCCGCCATAACGATGCTGGCCGCCCACGTCGCCCTGCTCGAAGGCGGTGAAAATGTGCGGCAACGCCTCCGCACTGATGCCCACGCCATTGTCTTCCACGCTGACCACGATCCAACCCTCGGCATCGTTGCGCGTGCGCACAGCGATGCTGCCGCCGGTGGGCGTAAATTTCAGCGCGTTCTTAATCAGATTCCAAAAGACCTGCTGCAGCCGCGCGGGATCGGCCAGGGCGTGATGCCGCTCCGCTTTGAGGCTGAAGACGACGCGCACCTGCTTGCCGAGTTCATCGCTGCGCACGATTTCGGCGGTGTGTTCCAAGAGCTGGTGAAGATCGGCGGCGATGGGCGCGAGGTGCAACTTCCCGCGGGTGATGCGGGTGATGTCGAGCAGGTCGTCGATGAGGCGCGCTTGCAGCTCGACGTTGCGACGCATCATCCCGAGTTGATCACGCACTTCCAGCGGCAGCGTGGTGTCGCCTTCCAGCGCGGTCGCCGTCATTAGCACAGGCGTGAGCGGCGTGCGGAGTTCATGGCTGAGTGCGGCGAGGAAGTCGTCCTTGGCCCGGGACGCCGCCTCGATTTGTTCCTTCGCCTGCGCGAGGGCCTCGGAGGCGGCGCGCTGCTCGGTAATGTCGGTGTTGGTGCCTAACCAGCGCTGCACTTTCCCGTCGGCGTCGCGGATCGCCTGGGAGCGCGTGAGAAACCAACGATACTGGCCATCCTTGCCGCGGAGCGGAATGGTCTCTTCGAAATTTTCGCCGGCGGCCAGGTGACGCTGCCACTTTTCCACCACGCGCGGGAGATGCTCCGGGTGATTCACTTTGTCCCAGCCCCAGCCCTGCATTTCCTCGAGCGACAGGCCGGTGTAGTCGAACCAGCGCTGGTTATACCAAAAGATCCACCCCTCGCTGTCGGCCATCCACGCGAGCTGCGCGATGTTGTCCGCCATGGCGCGGAAGCGTTCCTCGCTTTCGCGCAGCGCTTCCTCGACCCGCTTCCGGTCGGTTACATCGGTGATGGTGCCGATCATTTGGAAGGGACGGTCCTGCTCGGAGTAGACCGCCCGGCCCAGATTCGTCACCCACCGGACTTCGCCGTCCGGGCGAATGATGCGGAACTCACACTCGTACCTTTCGCGCCGGTCCACCGCCGCCCGGACGGTGGCCCACACGCGGTCCCGGTCGGCTGGGTGGATACACCGGTCGAACCCTGCGGCGGTGCCGTCAAACTCCCCCGCCCGCAAGCCGTGAATGACGTAGCACTCCGGGGACCAGGTCACGATGTTGGTCCCCACGTCCCAATTCCACATCCCGGTCGCCGCCGCCTCCATCGCCAGCCGCATTCGATGCTCGCTTTCACGGAGCTCTTGTTCGGCCTTTTTGCGGTCGGATACGTCCTCGACTACCGAGATGAAATGGGCCGGCGCGCCGTCCGCGGCGCGCAACAGCGACACGGTGAGATTCACCCACACGAGATCGCCAGCCTCGCGGAGGAGACTGCGGGGATGGGGCTCGTGCCCTTCCTGCAGCTCACCGCATTCATCAGCCTCAACCTCGCCATCTTCAACCTGCTCCCGATCCCCGT
>JANODO010000218.1:0-2194 GCA_031412735.1 Rariglobus sp.
AGTAATCGGCGCGAAGCTCATCCTTCGCGGTATTCACCTCGAACTGACTGACGCCATGAAGGCGATCATCCACGAAAAAGCCGCCCGGCTCCTGCGCCACGAACCGCGCATCGACCGCATCCGCATCGACGTGGAACTCGACAAAACCAAGACCTCCCAGTCGCACTTTATCGCCAAGGCCCACATCGAAATCAGCGGCCCGGATATCAACGCTTCGGTCGACAGCGACGATGCCTATAAATCCATCGACCTGCTCATCGACAAGGTCGACGGTCTCCTGCGCAAGCGCCACAGCGAGCTCAAGGAAAAGCGCCACCACCCGCACGCCGTGGAGCTCGATGTCGCCCTCCCGAAAGCCCTCTGAGCACTAGCCGGTCACAACCGGCTCCCACCGTCTCTCGCGCCAACGAGGGTAGGGCGCGGACTCCGCTCCGCGCCTCCGAAAACAGGCGGCGAGCGGAGTCGCCGCCCTACCTGAAACCTCCATTCCGCCCTGGATGGGGGTTTTCCCGTCTCTGGGCATCGCCCGCATAATTCACTCGGCAACCCCCTCACGTTTGCTTTCTTAACCCCGTGCGTCCCCTCCGAATCCTCCTCGTCACCCCTGAAGTTGAACCCTTTGTGAAGGTCGGCGGCCTCGCCGACATGACGGGGGCCCTGCCCAAGGAGCTCGCCGCTCTGGGTCACGATGTGCGCATCGTCTGCCCCGCTTACGGCTCCGTCAAAGCCCACGGCCCGCGCACCGCCCGGCCCGAGCCGCTCGGTGTCGATGTAGGCAACGAAGCCCACTGGGCGCGCACCTGGGAAACCACGTTGCCGGGCTCCAAGGTCCCGGTGTATCTGCTCGAACACGAGGGCTTCTTCGCCCGCCCGGATGTTTACTCCGGCCCCTGGGGCTCCCACGGCGACAACGACCTGCGCTTTGCCTTCCTTTCGCGCGGCGCCCTCGCGCTCTGCCAGCAACTCGACTGGATTCCCGACGTGATCCACGGCCACGATTGGACCACCGGCCTCCTGCCCGTCTACCTCAACACCACGCTCAAGGACACCCCGCTCGGCCGCATCGCTTCGATTTTCACCATCCACAATCTCGAGCACCAGGGCTACGCCGACCGCCGCGTGCTCGACTTCGCCCGCCTGCCGGCCTCCGAGTTCCGCGCCGACAGCGTCGAATCCACCGGCGCGGTCAACATGATGAAGGCCGGCCTTTATCACTCCACCAAGCTGACCACCGTGAGCCCGACCTACGCCGAGGAGGTCAAGTCCGCCGCCGGCGGTTGGGGCCTCGATTACGTGCTGCGTTTCCGCGCCGGCGATCTCGTTGGCATTCTCAACGGCATCGACACCGCCGCTTGGAATCCCGCGACCGATAAATTCCTGCCAGCGAACTACACGGCCGCCGATCTCACCGGTAAAGCCGCCTGCAAAGCCGCGCTCCAAAAACGCCTCGGGCTCGCCCCGGATCCACACATCGCCGTCTTCGGCGTGGTCGCGCGTTTTGCCTCTCAAAAAGGCCTCGACCTCCTGGCCGAGGCGCTCCCGCACATCGTCGGCCGCATGCACGTGCAGTTTGCCATCCTCGGCTCGGGCGACCCCGGCCTGGAGCACGCGTTCCGGTGGATCGCCGGTCAATATCCCGGCCGCGTCGGCGTCTACATCGGTTACGACAACGAGCTGTCGCACCTCATCCAGGGTGGCAGCGATTTCTTTGTCATGCCCAGCCGCAGCGAGCCCTGTGGCCTCACCCAGATGTATGCCATGCGCTATGGCACCGTGCCGGTCGCCCGCGCCACCGGCGGCCTCATCGACACGGTCCAGCAATACGTGGAAGGCACGGACACCGGCACGGGTTTCCTTTTCTCGGATGCCACCGCACCCGCGCTCTACAACACGGTGGGCTGGGCCTGCGCCACGTATTACGACCGCCCGGAGGAGTTCGCCCGCCTCCGCGCCAACGGCATGGCGAAAGACTTCAGCTGGAAAGCCAGCGCCGAGCGTTACGTCGAGCTCTACACGTGGGCCGCCGAGCAACGCACCGGCGAGAAGATCGCGTGAGGTCCGTCGTGGGAAGCGGGCATTCGCGGGGTTGTGGTTTTTATAGCGCGCAAGCTCGCGTCCCACCACCGGCCACACGCGATCTTGGCGCCGGTGCGGTGGGCGGCGGCCCCCGGGTAGATCTCGGCGGAACCCGCGG
>JANODO010000219.1:0-1744 GCA_031412735.1 Rariglobus sp.
CGCTCGCGGTGCAGAGTTTCTTTTGGAAGGATCGCATCGTCGTCACCAATGGCCTGCGCACGGACGACCAGACGTCGTGGCTCGCCGTGCCGAATGACTTCGCCGCCCTGCGCGACGCCAACGGCATCGCGCCCCGCCCGAGCGGGATCGACGTGCGGAAATTCCGCGCCGGCAGCCGCGCCGAGCGTGGCGGCAGCACCTACTCGCGCGGCCTGGTCGTCCACGCGCTCCCGTGGCTCAGCCTCAGCTACAACACCTCGAACAACTTTCAGGTGAATGCCGGCACGCGCAACGTCTTCGGCGACCTGCTCCCCAATCCGCAGGGCAAGGGCTCCGACTACGGCGTGAAATTCGCGCTCCTCGACCGCCGCCTCTTCCTCGACGTCACCTATTACACCAACAGCAACCTCGACAGCGCCGACAGCATCTCCTCCAACGCCGCCGGCAACTTCAAGCAGTTCGACCAGCTCTGGATCGCCGTCTCCACCTTCACCGGCGATCCGAAATACCTGACCTCGCCATACTCCACCCTGAGCACGGTCTGGCAGGATGTCGTCTCCACGACCTCGAAGGGCTGGGAATTCGCCCTCACCGCCAACCCCACGCGGCAATGGCGCATCACGCTCAACGGCAGCAAGCGCGGCGACAACACCACGAGCGCCCGCGGCGTCTACATCAACCAATACATGGCGCAGTATATCCCGATCATCAAGGCGCGCCCCGAGTGGCAGCCGCTCGATGCCCAGGGTGTCACCGTCGCCCAGCGCGTGGTCGATCTCGAGAACACGCTCGTGAATTTCAACGCCATCCGCAACAGCCCGTCCGCCAACTTCGCCGCCAACTGGACGTTGAATCTGATCCAGACCTACGAGTTCGCGCGCGAAACGAAAATCGTCGGCGTGCCGCTCAACGGCTTTTCCCTCGGCGGCAGCATGAACGCCCGCGGCAAGGCCATCAACGGCTTCGCCGTGGACTCGCGCCTCGTCCTCGATCCCACCTCGCCCTACCACGCGCCCGCCAACCTCAACTTCGGCGGCTGGATCACCTACAAACGGAAACTCTTCAGCAACCGCATCGACTGGCGCCTGCAGCTGAACGTCCGAAACCTCCTCGACGAAAACACGGTCTTCCCGCTCATCAAAGTCGACTCCCGCGACGGCCGCCACACGCCGAGCACCGCGGTCTACAATCTGAGGGAGCCGCGGACGTATCTGTTCACGAGCAGCTTCAGGTTCTGAATCGGACTGCCCTCCGCCTCCGTGGGCCCGGCACGGGCATGATGCCCTCCAACGCCCCGAAAAGACCGCGCGTTGACGCCTCCTTTTCCATCCCCACGTTTACGCCATGCCCCAAACCACGCTGCCCCTCCGTCGCATCAGCTCACCGGCTCGTTCGTTCACCGCATTTCTCCTCGTTGTGATGTTGGCAGGCGCCGGCGTCCGCGCCCAAGTCGCCCCGTCTGCGCCCGCGCCCGTGGCCCGCGCCGCCACCACGGCTGAAGAGGCGATCGTCCTCAGTCCGTTTTCCGTCAACGCCAGCTCCGACACCGGCTACGCCGCCACCAGCACGCTCGGCGGCACGCGGCTCAAGAGCGAGCTGCGGGATGTCGCCTCGCAGATCGACGTGATGACCTCCGAGTTTCTCGACGACATCGGCGCGCTTACCCTCGACGAGGCGCTGCGCTACTCGATGAACATCGAGTCGAGCGACGAGAACTTCACGCCCGGCACCGACCCGAACACCA
>JANODO010000220.1:0-14725 GCA_031412735.1 Rariglobus sp.
CATCGCGAGCAAGCTCGCTTCCCACGTTCGTGCTCAAAAAAGTCGGCTCCCGCGTTCTCCACTCCGCTCCGCCCATCTCACGATGCGTTGCCGTGCTTTCGTAAGCGAGGGCCGAACATCGCGAGCAAGCTCGCTTCCCACGTTCGGAATTCCCGCATCGGAACCTCGCCGCGCTGAAAAAGGCGACTTCAGTTTTTCAGCTCACTGCGGATAACCAGAATATCCTGCAAACCGGAGGCCGCCGTCGTCTGTTCTGGCGCCGGAACGCTGATCAGGAAATTCTGCGTGCGCCCGGGTAGCACGCGGCCCGAAGGATCGTAAAACGTGAGGACGGCGGGGTGGTCGCCGGGAGGGAGCTTCAGCGCGGCAAAGCTCAGGTAGCGCGGCAGGTTGTCCCAGGCGCGCACGTCGGCTTCCGTCTGGGTGGCGGCACTGGCGATTTTGCTGAAGAGGCCGACGGCGGCGAGGCCGAGCGCGAGGTTGCCGCTGTCTTTGCCGGTGCCGTAGGCGGCGGCCCCAAGGGCGCCAACGAGGGCGACATCGCCGACGGTGTCGGACTTCTGTTTAAAGGAGGCTTTGTTGCCGAGGATGTGGTCCATCACGCGGCCGCCGCGGGTGGTGGCCTGCCAGGAAATGTCGTCGTAGGGCGGGAGCTCGACATCGCGTCCGTCCACCGCGAGGCGGGCGGTGGCCACGGGGGAGTCGTCGGCGATGAACTTAAGCATCTCGCCGTATTCGCCGGACGCATACTTGCGGGGGCCGGGGCCGTATTCGGTGAATACGAGGATATTGGAGCCCGGCTCGTAGTCGGGCGGGGTGGCGCGGCCTTGGGCCACGGCGCTGGCGCGGGCGCGGGCGAGCGCGTCGGAGCCGTCGCCGCCGAGTTTGCGGGAGACGAGCCCGTCGAGGTAATCGAGGAGCACCCAGTCGCCGGAGAAGGTTTTGTCGCTAGTGTCGCTGTCGGTGAACTGACCGCTGCGAAAGAGGGCGCGCGCGTTGTCGGGTTCGCCGTCCTGCCAGTAGATGAGGCCGCGGTAATAGTTGCCCATGATGCGTTCGTAGGGCTCGCCGGCGAAGGGTTTGGTTTCCTCGCGTCCGAAGAGCTTGCGGGACTGGGCGGCTTCGTCGCTCGGGGCGAGCGCGGCGGCGGTGCGGGCGAGGGCGTTGTCGAGTTTGGCCTTGGCGTCGGCGGCGCGGCCTTGGCGAAGTTCGGCGGCGGCGACGCGGTATTCCCAGAGTGCTTTGTCGCGTTCGGGGGCGGCGGCGAGGTTGGCGTTGCCGTCAACGACCGGGTCGCCGGTGTAGGTCACGGTGGGGCGCGTAGGCACCGTGGCGCAGCCGGTGAGAGCGAGGGCGATGATAAAAGCGAAGAGAGCGGAGAAAAAAGAGCGGAGCACGGAGGGAAGCTGACGACCTTGGGGCTCAAGGAAAAGTGCGAAGGCGCGTGACGGCGAAAAGAGTGAGCGGACTTCGATAAAACCGTAGCCGCCTTCGCAAACACCCTGCTCGTTCGGGGCCACGATGTTGTGGTGTTGTCCTGCTGAATGGAGCCGGGACCTCCTGGTCCCGCCTTTGCCGGAACGGGGTCAGGAGACCCCGTCTCCAGCTGGCATCCTCCGGTTTACTCGGTCGTGAGCGTGATGTCTTCCATCAGGGCGAGGGCGGTGGCCTCGGCGATGTCGCTGACATCGAACTTGCGGGCGACGCGGCCGGCGAACTTGTCCTTGCCGAGGACATCGGAGGCGCTGGCCTGGCCGATGATCGCGGCATCGCCAACGCGGATCGCGGTCGCCTGGATGTCGGGCACGCTCTGAGTGGTGTCGCCGGAAATCCCGGCGACCGTGAGCGTGCGACTCGACACGAGGATCTCGATGACGACGTCGGCGACCTTGGCGAGGGCTGCACGGTCTTTGCCGGCGGCCTCGTTGGTCACGGTGGTGAAGTGGTCGAGGGGTTTATCGGCAATGAGTGCGGCGGCGACCTTCTGGTCGGCGAGCTTTGCGCCGCCGGCGCGGAGGGGGCGTCCAAACAGACGCTCGATGTCGCGCACGGTTTGGCGGTCGACGAGGGTCGGGTTGGATTTGTCGCGGAAGACGTAGGTGTTTTCGGCGGTGACTCGGGTGCCCTTGCCCTCGGCGCTGCCCTTGCCGGGCGTGCTGGCGGTGTCGCCGGTGGTGGTGTTGCCGATATTCACGCTGACCTGCGGGGTGCCGGCGGCGGGAGCGGCGGGCTTGGGGGCGTTCGGGTCGATCTCGAAGGCCGACTTGGTTTCGCCGACGATGCTTTCGGTGCGCTCTTTGCGGCCGGTCACGCGCAGGCCGGAGGTTTCGTCGATCAGCTCGCGGTTGACGTAGACAAGGTAGCGGAGGGGTTTGGCACCGTCCTTGGTGGAGGCGGCACGAAAGGCGTCGACCACTTGCTTGGCTTTTTCGGGTGCGACGAGCGTGGAGCCGGACGCGTAGAGTTTCTGGCCCGAGGCGTTGGGTTCGCCGCCGTCGACGGGCGCGGGCTGCGGGCGGGCGTCGGCTTCGGTAATGGGGACGGGCGGCTCGGGTTTTTTCTCGGCAAACAGCGCGGCCGGGGCGGAGGCCAGCGCGAGGAGCAGGAGGGAATGGGTTTTCATGGCGAAAAGGGGACGGTGGCCGGAGTGGTGAAAGTGCTGCGAAGAGCGGATCGAGGTGGAACGCGACCTCCGGGCGGGTTTGGGAGGGTGGACGGCGTGGCGCACGCTTCCACGGCGCCCGGAGGTCGCCGTCCACCTTCGGAGAACGGCTTAGCGGGCTTGGCGGACGCGGACGGTGTATTTGCGAGCCTGGGCGTTCATAGACTTAAAGTTGACCGCCTCGGTGGTGTATTCACCGAGGATGACGTTTTGCCAGGGGGTTTCGTCGCCCGTGGAGAACCCTTGGTCATCTTTGAAGACGCACGAAACCTGAATCTGAATGCGGCGGTCTTCGCGGTTCTTGATGTTGGCGACAACCTCGAGCCGGCCGTCGTCGTTGATGCGTTGCTGAATGCCGGTGCTGGTCACCGAATACTGCACCTTTTTGTCCATGAGCACGAAGTTTTCGGTGTTCTCAAGGGTGTATTTAGTGGTGTCTTTCGCGGCGTAGGGACCGGGCTTGGTGCAGCCGGCGAAGAAGGCGAGGGCGGCCAGGGCGGCGAGGGAGAGGAAGGTCTTTTTCATAGATGTGGGAGAAAATCAGGAGGCGTGATCGCTCACCGGTAGGCGGCGTCTTCGAGACCCTGTTTTTTGATCTCGGCGGAATCTTCCCAGACGATCTCGCTGGTGGAAGCGTCGATGAGTTGGAAGCTGTAGAGGATGTAATCGCTCAAACCCTGGCTGGTGCGGGAGGACATGCCTTGGAGTTTGCCGGTGAGGAAGTAGTCGGCGCCCTTAAACTGGACAACGTTCGGGTCCTGTGAGGCGGTGACGAGGCCGTCTTGCTTGAGCTGTTGTTCGCGTTCGAGGACGCGCATGTTTTCACGGGCGAGGAAGCGCACGCGACCGGCGGCCTTCGAGTTGAGCTGGGTGCGGATGCGGGTCAGAAAGATGTCCTTATTGATGGGGAAACGCGTCTCGTTGACGACGGGTTCAAGCACGACGCGGGGCGTGGCCTTGGCGCCGGTGATTTCAGGAATGCCGAGGATGCTACGAGCCATCTTGTCGGTCACGGTGACGAGGTCCTGCGACTCGATGCCGGTGCCGGCGACGAAGCCGCGCTCGTCGGCTTTCATTTCGGTGACGGGAACGCCGGACGGGTTGCTGACGCCCTTGTTGGCGCAGCCGGTCAGGAATGCGGTCGCGACGGCGCCCGCCACGAGGACCAGGTTACGAGAGATGTGTTGTTTCATGATTGGGTGGAAAACGGGAAAAGGAAGCGTCCGGCAAAACAAATGCCGCGCCGCGTCAGAGGAACGGGGCGGGCAGCCGGCGGTTTCAATTATCAACGACCGAACATCGAGTTCGCGTTGCTCATCGGCGTGGTGGCACCGCCGTAGTAGTTATTGATGATCGTGATCTGCTGCGGCTGCGCTGCCGGTGCCGCTATCAAGACCGACTCAGACTGGCGATAATACGGGTAGGGCCGGTAACCGCGCGAGGCGGGATGATGGCCGCGTGAAGGCTCCGACAAACGACCGAGCACGTAGCCCGCGCCCGCACCGATGGCGGCACCCTCCCAGCCTCGGCGACCGTTGTTGTGGCCAATGATCGCGCCGGCCACGCCGCCCAGCAGCGTGGTGGTCGCGGTGTGGCTCGGCCGAGCCGACGCAGGCGTGTGGTAATAAGCTGGTGGCGCGTAAGAGGGGCCTGAAGAGTGGTAATACGACGGGCCGCCCGTGTTATCGGAATACGGCGACGTTTCCCGCTGTGATCGCGCATAGGCGCTGCCTAGTAAACCGCCAGCCAGCGCGCCGATGACCGCCCCCTGGGTGCCGTTGCGCGAGCCGGTGTTGTTTCCAATCACACCGCCGGCGACCGCGCCCAAGGCGGCTCCGCCCACGGTGGACGGCGTGAACAACTGCGCCTGAGCGGGCAGTGCCGCCAAAGAAAGCGCCAGCAGGGAAATCGAGGTTTTCATAAAATGAAGAAGAGGTCCTTTTTTAGGACACGGTCGCGCCACGAGTGTTGCAAGAATGTTGTTTACGTCGGCTTTACCACCCGCTGAGGGACAACTGGATAAATGTCTCTTTGCAATACGGCCGGCCTCCGCCAAGCTGCGCGCACTCCTCGCAACGGCATGAAAAATCCTCGCTCCCTCCGCCTCGCCCTGTCCCGCAGTCTCCTCGGCCCGGCGCTCTTTGCTTCACCCCTGTTCGCTGTCGCCCCCGCCGAAAGCCCGATCTCAGCCGCCGCCTCACCCATCGCCGTCGCCGGCGAGCCGGCTTCCCCGGCTGCGGCGGTCCTCGCAACTCAACCTGATCACGACCAGAAAAACCTCAGCGCCGAACTCGCCGCCGCTTGGAAGGAAACCGAGCTCCTCAAGGCGGGTCTCACCGCCCAGCTTGCCGACGCCAACAAACGCGTCGCCATCGCGGAAGCCGCGCTGGCCAGCAAAGACAAGGCGATCGCCGCCTTGCAGATCCGTCTCGATCAGGCCACCGCCCCCACCGCCGCTCCGATCGGCGTGAGCGCCGAACTCGCTTCGCTCAAAGCCGAGCGCGACCAGTTGCAGGCCGCCGCGACTGCCGCCACCGGGGAGCTCGCCGAACTGCGCGTTGCGTCCGCTAAGGCCACCGCCGAACAAACCGCCCTCCGCACAAAACTCGTCCGCGCCATTGAGGACATCTCCGCCGCCCGTCGCGCGCAGAACCTCGCCGAAGCCGAGTCCGCCAGCCTCAAGGCCGCCGCCGACCGGGCGAGCGCCGAGCGGTTGGCTGCTGCCGCTCAACTGGAGGTCGTCACCACCGAGCTTGAGAAAGTTAAAGCGTCCGCCCCGAAAGCAACCGAGCTCATCTCCGACACCGGCCTCACCGTGCTGAAGGCCGACCGCGACCGCCTCGCGGAAGCCGTCAAAACCCTTGAACACGAGCGCGACGCCCTTACCGCGCAACTGGCCGTCGCCAAGGCCTCGGTCGCGGTGCCCGTTCCCGCAACCGCGCTCACCGTTCCCGCACCGGTTGCGCCCGACGCCGAAGCTGCCGTCGCTCGTCTCGCCGACCTCCAGAAAGCGAAGGCCGAAACCGACACCAAGCTGGAGGCCTCCCTCCGCACCTTCACCCTTCAGCAAGCCGAGATCGACCGCCTCCAAAAAGCCCTTGCCAGCATCGACGAAGAACGCGCCGCCGCCGTCGCCAAACTCGATTCCGCCACCACCGAGTTGAGCGCGTTGCGCCCGCAAGCCGCGACTGCGGCCGCCGTATCCAATGACGCAGACACCCTCCGCGCCCAGCTCGCCGCCGCCAACCAGTCGCTCGCCGAAAAAACCGTTTCCCTGTCCACCGCCAACCTCGCGCTCGCCGACGCCCGCAAGACCGTCGACACGGCCACCGCCGAGCTGGTGGCGACCCGCGACCAACTTCGCCAGACACAGGCCCAATCCGCCGCCTTTGCCGTGGAGCTTCAACAAGTAAAAACCCGCCTGGCGCTCACCGGCAGCCTGCCCACCGGCAATGCGCCCTCACGCTCCAGCCCGCTTCCCTCCATTTCGATCGACCTCCCGACGCCCGCCGCAGCGACCCCGCCCGCCGCCACTCCCGCCAAAACGGAGACGCCCTCCGGCCCCCGCACGCACACGGTTGTTTCCGGCGATTCCCTCTCTCGCATTTCAAAACAATACTACGGCACCTCCGCCCGTTGGAACGACATCCTCCTGGCCAACAAAGACGTCATCCGCAACCCCGACGCTCTCACCCTCGGGACCCAAATCCGCATCCCTTAAAGCTCCATGAAACACCTGGCCTATCTGGCGACCCTCGGTCTCACGCTCGCGGCGTTCGGCAAAGTCGAAACCTGGACCAACCTCGACGGCAAGGCGATCGAAGCGGAGCTCGTTTCCGCCGACGAGAAATACGTGTCCTTCCGCAAACCCGACGGTGCCGGCTACCTTTACCCCGTCGCCAAGCTGTCCGAAGCCGATAAGCTTCGGGTGCGCGAGTTCATCGCCCAATCCCCCGCCAAACCGGTCGTCGCGCCCCCGGCCGCGCCCGCCGCGCCGACGGTGCAAGCCGGCAAATTCACCTCCGAAATCGCCGGGAAACTCGTCGCCCTTAAGGGCAAAAAGCTCGCCCCCTTCGCCCGCGAAAACGTCCTCGGCGCGAAATACTACGCCATCTATTTCTCGGCTCAGTGGTGCCCGCCTTGCCGCGCTTTTACGCCGGACCTCGTCGATGCTTACAAACGCCTCAAATCCAGGAACCCCGACTTCGAGCTGATCTTCGTCAGCAGCGACGAAAGCAAAGACGACATGCAGACTTATATGAGCGAGTATAAGATGTCGTGGCCGGCGATCGACTTCGATGCCGGGAAGTCGCTTCCCGCCGTCCAGCGCTTCAGCGGCAGTGGCATTCCCCATCTCGTCTTTGTGACCGCCGACGGCGAAATTCTCTCGTCGAGCTACGTCGATGGAAAATACGTGGGCCCGCGCAAGGTTCTCAAGGATATGCAGAAAAAGCTCTCCGCTGGCGGCTAAGCGGGCGATTCCCTAGTATGCTTTTCCACCATAGGTTACGCATGTAGGGCCTGACCTTGTGTCAGGCCGGCTGGGCGTTCGCACAGAAAAAGACTACCCGGCCTCACGCAGGGTGAGGCCACAAAAATGCGAAAACTTTCTTTTTACAAGATGCTCGGGATCGTGACCGACAGCCCTCTGCCCGCCGGCACTCGCCCGCTTGAGATCCTCGCCCCCGCCGCGTGGACGGAACGGAAGCACGCCCATGAAAAACGGGTGCGCGCCTGGACCGAGCCCCATCTCCAGCGGGCCGCGCGCGGCGAGAAACACCCGGTTTACGACTTCCTGTTCACCTACTATTCGTTTCGCGCCTCCTGGCTGGGCCAATGGCATCCCGGTCCCGACGTCGCCCTCGCCGGCGAAGGCGCCCGCGAGTTTCTCCGCTGGCCCGAGTATCGCGAGACGACCGACGGTGTGATCGCAATAGACCCGGCCGCGCTGACCGATAAGCGCCGCGTATCCATTCGCTGGATGCGCGACCTGCTCGCCGCCATGACGACACGTCCGCCCGCGTTTGGCTGCTTCGGCTTGCACGAGTGGGCGATGGTTTACCGGCAGACGCCCGACGAGATCCGCCACAACGCTTACCCGCTGCGCTTCCCGCCCGACGAGCTCGCCCGCATCGTCGAAAGCCAGCCGGTGCGCTGCACCCATTTCGATGCATTTCGTTTTTTCACCGCGCCGGCGCGCCCGCTCAACAAGCATCAGCCCGAGCGCGCCACGGTGACGGAGCACGAGCAACGCGGTTGTCTCCACGCCAACATGGATCTCTACAAGTGGGCGTTTAAACTCGCGCCGTTTACGCCGAGCGAACTGATCGCCGACTGCTTCGCTCTGGCGCGGGACATCCGCGAAATCGACATGCGCGCCAGCCCCTATGATCTCGCCGCTCTGGGATTTCCGCCGATCACCATCGAGACGCCGGACGGGCGCATGGACTACGAACGACATCAACGCGCCTTCGCCGCCCGCGGCGAACCTCTGCGCGCCCGCCTGCTCGCGGTGTGCGCCCGGCTGCTGGCGGAGTGACCCGTTGCGATCCGCTCCGGGACCTAAAAACCATGCCCCCCGCATTCACGGCTCCCAGGCATTGAGTAACCTAATAGGTTACTCAATGCGGCGGACGCTGGGGCGGGTTTCGAGAGGTAGAAAGCCGGAGTGGAGTAACCTATTGGGTTACTCGACGGCTTGGTCCCAGGGCCAGCGGACCGGGGCGCGGCGGGGGTTTTGATGGACGGCGACCTCCGCGCGCCGTTACGTAGACTTAAGACTCACGACGGTGCCCGGAGGTCGCCGTCCACCTTCCAATCCCTTCCCTACGATCATGGCTTTCTCCGAGTTCTCCGGTTCTTTCGCCCGCCGCTTCGTGCGCGTCTTAGTGAAGTTTTATTACCCGCGCATCGAGGTGACCGGCGCGGACCGTATCCCGCAATCCGGCCCCGTGCTGCTCGCGGCGAACCACCCAAACTCGCTCATCGACCCGGTGCTGCTCGGCATCGCCGCGCGTCGTCCGCTGCGGCTCATGGCCAAGGCGCCGCTCTTCGACATTCCGTTCTTTGGAAAACTGCTTCGTGCGCTCGGCATGGTGCCGGCCTATCGCGGCACCGATGACCGCGCCCAGGTCGCCCGCAATCACGAGTCGCTCGCGCTCGCCGCCCGGCAAATCGCCGCCGGCCACGTGATGGGCATTTTCCCGGAGGGCAAAAGCCACGACGCCCACCAGCTCGCCCTGGTGCGTTCGGGCGCGGCCCGACTGGCGTTGCAGGCGCTCGCGGCGGGCGCGGTCGGGTTGAAGGTTGTGCCGGTCGGGCTGCACTATGAAGACAAGGAACGCTTCCGCAGCGCCGTGTGGATCAAAGTTGGTGAGCCGGTCGACGTCGCCGATTGGCTCGCGCGGCACGGGGGCGATGAACACCTCGCGATGCGCACGCTCACCGCCGAGCTTAACACGCGGCTCAAGTCAGTCGTGCTCCATCTCGACGACGTCGAGTGGCAGCCGCTACTGGAGCAGTTGGCCGCGTTGCTGCCGGCGGCGGGCTTCAAGCGGCGCGACGCGCTCGACGGTCTGCGCCAACAGCAGGCGGCCGTCGATGCGATCAACTATTTTCACCGCGCGGACCGTCCGCGCGCCGAGGCCGCCGCCGCGCGCGTGCGGGCTCATGCCGAGGCCTTGCAGGCGGCCGGGGTGCCGGCAGACGAGGCGGAACTCTCGCTGCGCGGCGGACGCTTGCTCGGCGGCCTGGCGCTCACGTTGCTCAAGCTCGCGAGCGGAGCGGGGTTCGGTCTGTTCGGCGTGCTCACGCACCTGCCGCCCTACGTTTTTGTGCGCGTAGTGAGTCACTGGATACCGGCGCCCGGCAAGATGACGCTGGCCCTCAACCGCCTGCTGCTGGGTTTGCCGGTGTATGGCGCGTGGTATGGGCTCACGGCGTGGTGGTTGAGCGGTTATTTTGTGACGTGGGTCGTGGTGACGTGGCTGGCAGTAATGCCGGCGAGCGGACTGCTGGCGCTCGATCACGCGCGGCGCTGGAAAAAGCTGTTTCCGCGGTTCGGCGCGCAGGCGCGGTTGCTGGCCCGCCCTAAACGTCGCGCGGAGCTGCTGGCCTCGCAGTCTGCGGTCGTGCGCGAGCTGGGTCAGCTCGCGGCGGAGTTCAACGCGCTCGCGCCCGCGGTCGAAACCACCGTGATGGTGGCGGCGGCCACGCGGCGGTATCGCCCGCCGGTGTGGTTCAACGTGACGGTGGGCGCGGCGAGTATAGCGCTGACCGTGTGGTTTGGCGCGTGGTTGTTGCGCGACCGGCCGACCGAGTTTTTACGGACCGACGCACCGGAGATTGCGCTGCTCTCGGAGCCGCAACTGATCGAACAAATGGAAAGCGACGAGCGTGCGCTCGTGGCGGTGATCGACGGGTTGGGCGCGCTCGAAGGAACCTTTCGCACCTTCGAGGCGGATTTGGCAGCGGGGCGGCGCAGTTACTATCAACAGGCCGACGACGACGAGATTCGGCGGCTGCTGGTGACGTTCCTCAGTTATCGGGCTGCGTTGGTGCGCACGGCGTGGAAGTATCAGCGCCACGAGGACGTCGAGCCGCAACCGGCGCGGTTGCGGGCGCTGCTGTTGCACTACACGGCGGCGGCGGTGGCGTATGATTATTCGGCGCGCTTTGTCCGCGCGTTCGACGGGCAGGAGATGGCGATCAAGAAGCTCAACGAGGCGGATCCGCGTTCGGGGTTGAGCGCGGGCGTCTATGATTCGGTTCGCGCCAATCTCGCCAACAGGGAGCATCGGCGCTGGCTGGAGGCGGGTTGGAGCAACTATCAGGCGACGTTGCCGCGTTGGCAGGCGGAGGGACTGATGTCTGGCGAACTCTACGAGAAATTCCACGCATCGATCCGGCTCGCGGCGGAAAACACCGCGGCGCTGGCGAAGGAGTTGTTTGCCTTCAAAGTGGGGACGGCGTTGGCCGATGTCGCGGGGGCGGCGAAGGGCGGCTATTACCGCGCGAGCTCGGCGGTCTCGGTCCTGATCGGAGACACCAAGATCCGGCAGCCGCGCCATGGGAAATCGTTGATCACGCCGGAGCTGATGGATCGGTTGCGGCCGCTGTTGAGGCCGGGCGACATCTTGATCGAGCGACGCAACTGGTATCTGTCGAACGCCTTTCTGCCCGGCTACTGGCCGCACTCGGCGCTCTACGTGGGCACGGCGGAGCAGTTGAAGGCGGAGGGGCTCGACAACGACACGCGCATCTGGAGCCAGTGGGAGAAGTTCGAGAAGCGCGACGCGAGCGGCCATGCCTATGCGATCATCGAGGCGGTGAGCGAAGGCGTGGTGTTTTCCACGGTGGAGCACTCGATCGGCGGGGCGGATTCGGTGGCGGTGCTGCGGCCCAGCCTCACGCCGCTGCAGAAGCGCGAGGTGATCGCGCGGGCCTTTAGCCACGTGGGGAAACCCTACGACTTCGAGTTCGATTTTTTCAGTGCCGACAAGCTCGTGTGCACCGAAGTGGTCCAACGCTCGTTTAGCGGCATGATTGATCTACCGCTCGTCGATATCCTGGGCCGCAAGACGCTGCCGGCGGTGGACATCGTGAGGCACTGGATTTCGCCGGAAGGCGGGCCGCAGTTGGCCTTCGTGGCCTTCCTCGACGGCGACGAACGCACGGGCAAGTGCGAGTGGGCCGGACCGGATGGTCTTCTCGTGTCGACCTATCGCTCGGCACTGACTTGGTTGCAGTGACGCAGGCCTCACCGAGGGAGGGACGACCTCCGTGTCGTCCTTTCTGTAACAGGATGTGGAATGTCCACCGTGCCAAAACGGACGACACGGAGGTCGTCCCTCCCTTCAGCGGGCTCGGCGGCCGGGGATTACGGCGAAAGCTCGGTCACGTAGTCCACCAGCGGCCGCACGTAGGACGGGATGGGATTCACGAAATCGCCGTAGAGGAGTTCGGGCAGGTCGTAGTTGACGGCGTAGTAGGCGCGATTCACCGAATCGCTGCGGGTGATGTAGCCACTCTTCACGGCGGCACCGGCGAAGAGACCCTTGTGGCTGGAGTAAACCAGCACCGGGACGGAAAGCAGCGACCGGTTGGATTTCTCGAACTCGGCGGCGCGCGGACCCGCGACGGCGGCGGCATCGACGCCAATGTTAAACCGGCCCTCGAAGAGCTGGCGCGGCGTCTGTTCGTCCATGATGACGTAAACGTTTTCAATGCGCGAACCGCCGAGCTGCAGGCCTAGGCTGGCTTCGCCGGCACGGATAACCACCGGGATGCTCCAGCGGCCGTTGGGTTTCTTGACGAGGATGGTGCCGAAGCCTTCTTGAAAACCGAGCACGATGCCGGCCCGGAATTGAGAGGTGATCACGATGGCCTTGGCCCGTTGCAATACCTCGGCGGGGATGGCGCGGGCGGGATCGGCTTGGAATTCGCGAAGGATGGATTCGCAGGTTTCGACGCGGTCGATGAAGCGGTAGCGGTCGGCGGTGGAGTCGGCACGGAGAGCAACGACGCTTGCGAGCACGACGAAGAAGGTGAGGAGTTTTTTCATGCGAAGATAGGAAGGGTGAAGCTATGCGGGAGTCAGGGCCTTATGGAAAGCGCGGAGTGGGGAGTGTTCCCGCCGGACGTATGTCGTAGCCGCGAGCGCCAGCGAGTGGAGGTTCACTCTCTCCTCGGTCAGGGTTCACCCACTCGCTGGCGCTCGCGGCTACGTTTTAATCCAACTCGCGCGCGGCCAAATCGTCCTCGTCCCAGCCGAAATAGTGGCCGAGCTCGTGCAGGTAGGTGATGCGCACCTCGTCGCGGAATGCCTCCGTATCGCCCTCGGCGAAGTCCCAGATGTTTTCGAGAAACAAGATGATCTGCGCCGGCATGGACTGTTCTTCGCGCAGCTCCGCGCCGTGCGCGGAGCCCGTAAACAGCCCGAGAATGTCATCCTCGAAGCCTTCGTCCAGAAGGTCGTCGCCGGGCAACGCTTCGTAGTGCACGGGAATAGCGGCCGAGAACGGTCGCAACGCGGCGGGCAGTTTTTTCTGCGTGGCTTCGACCACGGAGATGGCGAGTGAGGTGAGCTGGGCGAAAGTCATAAAATAAAACCCGTGTAACGTCCGCGCGGCGAGTGGCGTCATGCTGAGTGTTACCCGTATCAACCAAAACTAAACTCACCATGAAAAGCACTCGCAACCATCTCGTCGCCCTCTGCGTTCTCACCCTCGGTCTGGCCCTCCCCTCAGCCGCCCTTCGTGCCGAAGGTGGCCCGCCTCCCAAGAAAGAGCAGGCGCCCAAGGGCGACCGCGAAGGGATGATGAAGGAAAAACTCGGTCTCTCGGACGATCAGGCCGAAAAAATCAAACAGATCCACGAGGACTCCCGCGAAGAGATGAAGAAGCTCAAGGATGACGAAAGTCTCTCCCGCGAAGACAAGATGGCCGCCCGCAAAGAACTCCATGAGTCCACCAAGGCCAAGGTCGACGCGGTCCTCACGACCGAGCAGCGCAAACAGGCGGATGAGATGCGCAAGAAGGGCGAGCAGATGCGCAAGGAAAAGCGCGAAGGCGAAAAAGGATCCAAAGGCGAAAAAGCCGACAAGAAGAAGCCAAAGGGCGAGTAAGCGGCAAGAACCCGACGCGGCGTCGGGTCTCCATTGGTGAATCGCAACCGCCGGGCCTTCGGGCCTGGCGGTTTTTCGTTTTCGACAACCATCGCGAGGCGCGCACGCTGCGCCGCATGGGTTTGAATTCAACACGGGTGATAGTGATCGGCGGCGGCGCCGCAGGATTTTTCGCGGCCATCAGTTGCGCCGAGGCCAACCCCGCCGCTCGCGTCGTGCTTTACGAGGCGACGGCCCACCCGCTGGCCAAGGTGCGCATCTCCGGCGGCGGGCGGTGCAACGTCACCCACGCCTGCCCCGAGCCGCGCGAGTTGGTGAAACGTTATCCGCGTGGCGGTCGCGAGCTGATGGGGCCGTTCAATCGTTTCGGTCCGCGCGAAACCATTGCGTGGTTTGCCGCGCGCGGCGTGGAACTGAAAACCGAGAACGACGGGCGCATGTTTCCCGTCACCGATGATTCGGGCACGATTGTGGATTGCCTGCGCCGCACCGCCGATCAGGTCGGGGTGAAGGTGTTCACCACGATGGGGGTGCGCCGCGTCGAGCGCGCCGGCGAAGGGTTTGAGATCGAGTTCACCGACAACTCGGTGGGCGAGTTCGACCGCGTGCTGATCGCGACGGGCGGTAACAAGGGCTCCGCCGGACAAACGATCGCCGCGCAATTTGGCCATACGATCGAGACGCCGGTGCCTTCGTTGTTTACTTTCCATATCGATGACGCGCGCATCCGGGGGCTTGAAGGGCTGTCCGTCCCGGCGGCCGCGACCTCGGTGCAAGGCACGAAGCTCAAGGACTCCGGCGGTTTGCTCATCACGCATTGGGGCATGAGCGGCCCGGCGATCCTGAAACTCTCCGCCTGGGGCGCGCGGGAACTCGCCCAACGCGGCTACAAATTCACGCTGGTCGTGTCGTGGGCCGAGGGCCGCACGGTGGCGCAGACGTTGGAGACCCTCGTCGCGGCCCGCCTGGCTAATCTCAAGAAGCAGATCGCCACGTGGAACCCGTTCGCATTGCCCGCGCGGCTGTGGGAGCGGTTGATCATCGCCGCCGGCATCACGCCGGAGACGGTGTGGACATCTGTATCGAACGTTTCATTACAGGCACTGGCCGGCCAAGTCGCGGCGGCGGAGTTCCTGGTCGAGGGCAAGAGCCTCAACAAGGATGAGTTCGTGACGTGCGGGGGCGTGGTGCTGCGCGAAGTTGATTTCAAGACGATGGAAAGCCGCGTGTGCCCGGGGCTGCATTTCGCCGGCGAGGTGCTCGACATCGACGGGGTGACGGGCGGGTTCAATTTTCAGGCCGCCTGGACCACGGGCTGGCTGGCCGGGCGGGCGATGGCGGGCGGGGCGCAGTGAGGATCGACGTGGGAAGCGGGCTTGGTGGCGGTGTTGGATACACGCGAGCAAGCACCCGTACCACCGCGTGGTGCCCGCCGTTTT
>JANODO010000221.1:0-9816 GCA_031412735.1 Rariglobus sp.
CGGCGCGACACGTCCGCAAACTTCCGCGTGCTCCTGCTCCCCTACCGTGCCGGCGAACCACTGCCGACGGTCGTCTATGATCGCGCGACGCAGACCGCGACCGTCACCCAAGGCGGCCAAACCGACATCCATGTGTTCACCGTTGGCGACGATCACCGCACGCGCCTTTCGGTGCGCCGCGGCTCGGCCGCTCTGCTTCCCTGAACCAGCCCCTCTCTCGTTTTCCGCTATCCCATGAAACATCTTATCCCCGCCTCGCTTTTTCTCGCCGCCGTCACGTGGGCACTGCCTGCCGCCCACGCCGCCGACTCCGCGCCGCTGATACCTCCGGCCCAAGATCAGGCGCTGCCCTACACGCGCAGCGCCCGCCCCGCCGCGCTGGCCAAAATCAAAGACCACATCGCCGTCTTCGCCGGCAGCCGCTACGCCTACGTGCAAGGCTACAAAACCCGTCTCGATCCCGCGCAGCTCCGCGCCGGCGAGGCCACGCGCGACAGCGACCGCTTGCTCGTCCCCGCCGCGTTTGCCGCCGTGCTCGACCTCAAGAACGTCAACCCGCCCGCCGCACCCGACAACCTCGCCAGCCGCTGGGTTTACGACCTCGGTTTGAAGCCGTCCGACGGCGCACCCGTTGACCTCGCCGCCCTCGCGCGATCCAAAGGCCTGAGCGTGCAACTCCTCCCACGCGGGCTTCTGCTCATCGGTCGCCACGAGCTCACGTTCACCGCAGCCGAAGCCGCCTTGCTCGATAGCGTCATCACGCTCTTCGACACCCCTGATAAATTCGCCGATCCCGACATCGCCACGCGCGCCATCCCGACGCTCGCCCGCCAGGGCAAATGGACCGATCACGTCAAGGTCACCCCCGAACAGCTCGCGATTCTCGAAGGCCCCGTCACCGACTGGCCGACCACCCCGCAGTCCGCGTTTGATTTCACCGGCTTCGACGCGCGCCTGCTTGGCTCGCCCGTCCCCGCGCCCGGCGTTTACCCGCGCCTGCTCTTCACCGAGGCCGACGTGCCCGCCCTTGCCGCCCGCATCAAGTCCACCCGCATCGGCCAGATGTCGCTCATCGAGATGAAACATCTCTTCACCACGACTTGGTGGGATCCGAAAACCAGCGACGGCCAGATTTTCCGCAAACTCGTCTCCGGCGACCTCGCCGGGCTCGAATGGGACGCCGCCCCCGGCACGTCGCTCAGCGCCTATCCGCAACAATTCAAAGGCCAGAAGACCGGCATCCACAACTCCCACGTCGCCTACGTCCCCGAGTGCCTCACCGCGATGGCATTCTACTGCCTCCTCACCGGAGACGACGCCCGTGGACGCGAAGCCGCCGCCGCCATCGCCAGCTATTTCACGCTCCGCGAACGCCTGCTCGACCAGTGGCTCGCGATCAGCGACTCCGAGTTCGGCTCCTCTTCCACCGACGCCAGCGGCGCGGTCATGCCGCTCAACGGCGCGGGCGCCGAGACCCATTGGCGCAACCTCCACGGCATCGCGCCCAACATGAACCTCGGCCTATCCCTCGACTTTGCCGGTAAGTGGATGACCCCCGCCGAGAGAGACGGGATGCGCCGCTTCATCGCCAAGGCCACCTACGGCCGCCGCGCCTACGGGCAGGACGCCCCCCGCCGTTTTCGCGACGTGAATTGGATGGCCTGGGACTTGCCCAACTTCCTCGCCGTGGCCGCCATTGAAGGCCTGCCCGGCTTCGACCCCGAGGTCTACGAATCCGGCGCCGAGAGCGTGCGCGCCTTCTGCGACTGGGGCATCGACAACGGTGGCGTTGTCTTTGAAAGCAACGGTAAGACGCCCGGCAGTTTTCAATTTCAACTCCTCTCGATGGTCGCCCTCGCCCGTCGCGGAGACAACCTCTTCGGCCACCCGCACTGGCGTCGCCTGCTCGAAGGCCAGATCCAGATGACCTCGCCCTCCGGTCGCGTGACCGTCAACAGCGGCACCCAATACGTGCCGCACAGCCGCGAAAGTCTGTCGCTCAATTTGGTCAACGCCTTCAAGGGTTTCTACCCGTCGAGCCGTCTGCCTGACTACCTCGTCACCAAGGCGCTCGCCTCGCCCGGTTCGGAAACCGGCGAATTCCTGCGCGGCTGGCCGCGCGCCAACTTTGATCCCGCGCTCTACACGACCCAGGTCGGCGAGCGCAAACGCCTCCGCCTCCCCAGCCCCAGCTATCCGGGCTTTGTGCGCGGCGTGCTCTACGACGGCGACGTGGTCCCGACCACCCGCGCCGATCTCAACCTGCCGCTCGACTTCGATTCCCCCGGCCAAGGCGTCTTTTCCAGCTACAGCGATCGCACGCCCGACGCCGCGTGGATCAACCTCTACGTGCGTCCCGGGCATTACCTCGGCGCCGGCCACCATCACGCCGACGCCGGCATGTTCCACTTCTCCGCCCTCGGCGTGGACTGGTTCACCGAATCGCCCTTCTCCCAGCTCTACAGCGGCAACGTCCACAACCTCGTCCTGGTAGACGGCCTCTCCGAGGCCTCGGGCATTGAGGGCGTAGTGAACGGCTACAACGCCGCCGCCACCTACCTCGGCGCCCGCTCCACGCCTCAGGTCGCCGCCGCCTCGGCTGATCTCACCTACGCCTACTCGTGGCGTTGGATAACCCAAGCCCCGCAAACATGGTCGCCCGAATTGAAGGCCCTCGACTGGGAGTTGGATCCGTCTCCGCAGATCCTGAAAATCTTCGCCGGCACCGCCCGCTACAAGATGCGCCCGTGGTGGACGAACTACACTTACGTCAACTACACGCCCACCTCCCGCGCTCCCTTCAACCCCATGCGCCGCGTCTTCCGCACCACCGGCTTGGTTCGCGGAACCCACCCCTACGGCGTCGTGCTCGACGACGCGCAAAAGGACGACACCACGCGCCTCTACCAGTGGACCGCCATGCTCAACGGCGGCGTCCGTCGCGCCCAACTCGCCGGCCTCGGGTCGAATCAATTCGCCCTCGGTTACCGCGAGGGTGACGCGGACACCTCGCAAACAACCGTGCAGCCCGCCATCGAACCGGCTCCCGGCGAGCCGTTGCTCCTCGTCTGCGCGCTCGGTCTGCCCGCCCAGCCTCCGTCTGCGGAACGCGCGTCGATCTCCATCGAACGCATCTCGGGACTGCCGAACAAAAAAGGCGAGATCCCCAACGGTGACCGCTTGAGCATTGACCTGCGCGCCCCGTCCGCCGCGTTCCGCATCCTGCTCCTGCCGATCCGCGCCGGCCAGCCGCTGCCCGTCGTGACCTACGACGCCGCCAAGCAAACCGCCGAGATCCGCAGGCCCGGCCAAATCGACACGCTGCAGTTCACCGGAGGCGAACAAAACCCCGCTTCGTTTACCGTTCGCCGCAACGGCGTCGATCTCCTCAATCCATGATCGTTTCCCGCAGCCTGTTTATCCTAGCCGGCGCCGTTCTGCTGGGCTCACGGCTCTTTGCAGCCGCCGCCGCACCTGCATCCGCGCTCGCCGAAAGCGATGTCACCTGGACTATTCCGGGTAAAGACTCGCAAGATTCCATGCCGATCGGCAACGGCGACATCGGCCTCAACGTCTGGACCGAGCCCAACGGGGACGTGCTCTTTTACCTAAGCAAAACCGACGCGTGGGCGGAGGCGCAGAACTCCAAGTTGGTTAAACTCGGCCGTGTGCGCCTCAAGATTACGCCCAATCCGTTCGCAGGTGCCGCCGATTACAGTCAGTCGCTTCACCTTCGAGACAGCGAGATCACCATCAGCGCAGGCGGCGCGCGTCTGCGCCTGTGGGTCGATGCCAACGCGCCCGTCGTGCGCATCGAAATGGCCTCGAAAAAACCAGTCGCGCTCATCGCCTCGCTTGACCCATGGCGCACCGAACCCAATGGCAAGGTCACCGCCGATGTGGTGGTGCCCGATGACGCCAATCGTATCGTCTGGTATCACCGCAACGCCACCGATCGCGTTCAGCCCCAGCTCGCCGGCCGCACTTTTGGTGGGCTGCTACAAGGCCCCGGCCTCGCCCGCGACGGCTTGCGCGAACTCAAAACCACCGCCCCTGTCACCTCGCAACGACTCACGTTGCACGCGCTCACCACCGCCAAGGCTTCGCTCGAAGACTGGTCGACTCAACTCACCGCGCTCGCCGACCCCGCCCGCGATGCCGATTGGGAAAAAGCCCGCACCGCCCACCGCGCCTGGTGGTCCGCGTTCTGGGACCGCAGCCACATTTTTGTCTCCGGCGATACCGACGCGATCAACGTCACCCAGGGCTACGCCTTACAACGCTTCATCACCGCCGCCGCCGGACGGGGCGCCTACCCGATCAAGTTCAACGGCTCCATCTTCGTGACCGACCACCCGGGAAACACCCGCCGCGAAAAAGGCTCCAAGGTGGATCTTCCCGATCCCTTCAACGCCGATGAGCGCGCCTGGGGCGGCCAGTATTGGTTTCAGAATACGCGCCCCATGTATTGGCCGCGCCTCGCCGCTGGCGACTACGACCTGATGAAGCCGCTCTTCCGCATGTATCGCGACATGCTCCCGCTCAACTCCGCCCGCGTGCGCGAGTTTTACGGCCATGGCGGCGCCTACTTCCGCGAGACCGCGCCCTTCTGGGGCGACCTCCCCAAGATCAGGCCGGAGGACAAAGGCGGATTCACCACGCACTACTACCTGCCGATCATCGAGCTCAGCGCGATGATGCTCGACTACTACGACCACACTCAGGACGAGGCTTTCGCCCGCGAGACCCTGCTGCCCGTGGTTACGGCCGGTGTCGCGTTTTACGACGAACACTTCCCCCGCTCAGCCGACGGACGCCTGCTGCTAGATCCCGTCAACTCGATCGAAATGTTCCTGAAAGTTCGCAACCCGACCCCCGATCTCGCCGCCTTTTACTTCCTCCTACCACGGCTCTTGAAGCTCCCCGCCGGCTTGGTCGACCCGGCAGAACGCGCGCGCTGGGAACGCCTGCTCGGCGAGCTCCCGCCTCTGCCACTAGGCGAGAAAAAAGGTCTGAAGGTGATCCTCCCCTACGAGGGCGAGCAGATCGTTAAGGGCGGCAACTCCGAAGTTCCGGAACTCTACGCGGTGTATCCATTCCGCCTTTACGGCGCGGGCAAACCCGACTTCGCACTCGCCCGCGATACCTTTGCAGCGCGCTCCATCAAGCGCACCAAGTGCTGGCACCAGGACCCCGTCTGGGCCGCCTACCTCGGCCTCACCGCCGACGCCAAAAAAGACGTCATCGCCAACTTCACCAACCGCGACCCGCGCCTTCGCTTCCCTGCCTTCTGGCAAGCCGGCCACGACTACGCGCCCGATCAGGACAACGGCGGCAACGCCGAACTGGCCCTCCAACGCATGCTTCTGCATGCCGAGGGTCGCCGTCTTATCCTCCTGCCCGCCTGGCCTGCCGATTGGGACGTGGACTTCAAACTCCACGCCCCGCTCAACACCACGGTCGCCGGCCGCGTCCAAGGCGGCCGTCTCGTGTCCGTCACGGTCACGCCCGCTTCGCGCCGGGCCGACCTCGAAGTGAGCGCGCCTTACTCCCTTCCCTGATCCATCCTTTTCCCGTTTCCATGCCTACCCCATCTACCCTCCGCCTGCTTTCGCTTTATCTCGCCGCGCTCGTCCTGCCTTGCCTTGCGCAAGACATCGCCACCACTCCCGTTCCGTGGCCCCCGCCGCGCCTGCCCGCCGATTCGCCTTTCGCCGAAAAAACCGCCGACTCCTACGCCAGCTACAGCCTCGACGGCAAACGCGTCCACCCCATTTGGGGCTCCATCCAGCCCGAAGACTTTGGTCCGCGCGACGCGGACCTTCGCTTCGACTTCAGCGGCATCCGCCCAGTCAACCAAGTGCCCGCGCCCGGCGTCCATCCCAGAGTCCTTTGCACTCCGGCCGATCTGCCCGACATCCGCCGTCGGCTCAAGGAGACCCGCGCCGGGCAGGAAGCCTGGAAGAACCTGCTTTGCTACTCGAACCTCCTGCGCGGGGACTACGATCAGAATGCCGACTACGCGCAGAGCCCCAACCCGGTGATCAACAACGGCGGCGTGCGCAGTCGCGTGCCGCTCACCCGCGTCGGCGCGCAGTCGAGCAACACCGTCGCACGCGCACGCTATCAGGCGCTCATCAAAGGCGACCTCGCCCAGGAGCCCGGCGGCTTTTGGAATGTGTTCCCTTTGGAAGCCTTCCGCTGCTGGATCGAGGGCGACGCGCCGAGGGCTCGTGATCTTGCCGCCGCCCTCACCACCGCCCTCAAGATCGAGCAGGCGAAGCGCGAGGCGAAACGAAAAGACAAGGACGCCCCGCTCGAACAACCCGTCGCCGGTATCCAGTTGGCCTATACTTATGACTTTCTCCACGGCTTCATGACGGCGGAGCAACGCCGCGCCGCCCATGCCGAGCTCGCGAACGGCACTTGGAGCCACGACAACTACGGCGCCTTCAACGAGGCCACCACCTCGCGCAGCAACTGGGCCACCTTCTCGTATTGGCTTGTTCAGGTCCTCGCCATCGAAGGCGAGCCGGGCTTCAACGACCTCAAAGTCCGAGGCAGCTACCGCGGCTGGAGAAACCTCATGACCTACGGCTGGTTTCCCTCCGGAGCCACCTTCGAGGCCGAGGGCAAAAACCAGCTCGGCATGGACGGTGTGCTCGCCTTTGCGATGCGCTCGCAGGCCTACGGCTTCGAGAACCTCGCCGGCCACCCGCACCTCCGCGCCTACGCCCGCGAGTTCCTCCCCAAGAGCCTCAATCCCGCCCGCGACGGTTTTATCAAATACGATCTGCTCGGCGGCGCCCGCGCCCGCCCGCCCCTCCACGACCTCGTCGGCCTCAAATACCTTTTCCCCGACGACAAGATCGTCGACTGGGCCTACCGCTACGCCGTCGGCAACAACTACGAAAACGTCCCCAACCGCGCGGAGAGCGGCGTCTACGAACCCTCCCTCGGCGGCGGCTATCTCAACCCGTTGCTCTACTTCCTCATCTTCGCTACCGACTACGATCCGAAAAACGGCGACCCCGCGAAATTCAACCTCTCCAACACCTTCTTCTGCGGCGAGCGCGCCCTCATGATGACACGCAGCGGCTGGGACAAGGAAGCGCTCATGCTCAACCTTCACGTCCGACAGGCCAGCGCCGGCCACCCTTTCGCCGACCGCAATTCAATCATGGTGGCCGGCGCGGGCCGCGTCTGGTCTCCCATCGCCGGTTGGGGCGCGGAGGCGGACAAAAACATCAACAACAGTGTCGTCGTGATCGACGACCAGCCCCAGGCCAACTTCATCGCCGCGCGCCTCGTTGATTTCAAAGACGAACCGCTCGCCACCTTTGCCGTCGGCGACGCCAAATACGCGTGGGATTGGTCTTGGAAATCCCTCGATCCGCGCGGCCGCGGCGGCATCTACACGACCGACGACGTCCGCAACAACCGCGTGCGCCTCGACGGTGGCTATGAGCTCGATCCCCACAGCGTAAACGAGTTCAGCTTCATCAAGCGCGACTATGCCTATCTAAACGCGCCCCTCGGCGAACAGCCAAGCTGGAACCTCGTCAAGGGCGCCCTCCGCCCCGTCGGCCGCAAGCCAAACTACCCCGTGCAGCGTGCCTTCCGCACCGCTGGCCTGGTGCGCGGCGCGCATCCCTATGCGCTCGTCGTCGATGATATCCAGAAGGACGATACCGCGCGCGACTACACCTGGTATCTCACCCTCGAGCACGACCTGCAGATCGCGTCGATCACACGTCGCAGCGAACGCGAGATGGACATCCTCCTCACCGGCGACGACCCGACGCAAATCAAGCTCCCTGCGAAAGATCAGCCCCCGCTGCTCGCCCGCCGCGATCCCGCCGCCGCTATTCCCGCCGGCCAGCCCATGCTCCTCGTCCGTTTCCTCGACCACCGCCACGATCCGTCCGCCCCGCTCAAGACGGAGGCCAAGGAACCCACCATCCTCGAGACGCTCCTTCCCGAGAAAGCCAAGGGCACACGCATCCGTCGGCTCGCCGTGCCGGTCCACGCCGTCAGCCCGGAGTTCAAGGTGCTCATCTACGCCTACCGCCAGGGCCAGCCCCTGCCCGAGTCCCGCTGGAGCGGCGACTCCGTCAACGTGAATATCGACAGCCAGCGCGACCGTATCGACTTCACCCCTACAAAGGTCGGGAAAACAGACGTCCGAGTTGTCCGCGGCTCCGACACCCTGATCTCCGTCGACAAGGTGATTGCTCCCTTGGCCGAGACCAGGTGATCGCGCTTCCCACCCCGGCGCCACCCCTGAAGAAACAGCCTCACATGAAACTACGCTCCCTCACCGCCCTATCTTTTTTCTTCGCGCTTCTGCTCGGCACCCTCACCGCCCGCGAGTCGGTGCGTGAGACCACCGCGTTGCCGACCTGGCAGTTCAGTCCCGAAGCTTACACCGGCGAGCCCACCTCGCCACCCGCCCTGCCCGGCGCCGCCGCCGAATGGAAGCCGGTCGCAATCCCCCACGTCTTCCGCCAGTCCGGCCTGCCTGACAACGCCGCCGGCTGGTATCGCGTTTCGTTCGCCGCCACGTCCGCCGACAAAAACAGCCGTTTCCTGCTGGAACTCGAAGGGGCCGCCACCGTGAAGGACGTTTACATCAACGGCGTCCACGCGGGCCAACACAAGAGCGCCTACACCGCCTCCGTCTTCGACCTCACGCCGGGCCTACGCTTCGACGGCGCCAACGAGATCCTCGTGCGCGTGAGCAACCGCGACACCGAGACCAAGGCCATGCTGGCCCGCTCCACGCTC
Source organism: Rariglobus sp. (assembly GCA_031412735.1). Lineage (GTDB taxonomy): Bacteria > Verrucomicrobiota > Verrucomicrobiia > Opitutales > Opitutaceae > Rariglobus. The sequence goes on from JANODO010000221.1 coordinate 8,788, forward strand.
TACTTCGTCAACGGCGGCCTGTTTCGTCCCGCCCGGCTCATCAAGACGGCCGGCGCGGTTCACCTCTTACCCGAGGACGGTTCCTGCGGCGTGTATCTCACCCCCGCCAACGTCACCGCCGAGCGCGCCGATCTCCGCGTGCGCGCCATCGTGCGCAACCCGCTCGAGCGCTCCGTCAACGTCCGCGCGCTGCACACCGTCACCGGCCCCGACGGCACGGTCGTGGCCCGTATCGAGAGCGCGCCACGAACCTTCGCCGCAGGCGAGACCGCCGCGCTCGAAACCTCCGGCGTCGTGACCTCGCCCAAGCTCTGGGATCTCGGTCAGCCGCACCTCTACACCGTCCGCACCGAACTCCTCGCCGACGGCAAACCGTCCGACGCACTCACCGAGAACACCGGCTTCCGCACCTTCGCCCTGCGCGACCAAAAAACCTTCCTCCTCAACGGTCGCGAGGTGCTCCTGCGCGGCGTCAACAAACACGCGCAAACCGAATACGCGTGGAACGCCATCACCGAGGACGAACTGCGCGCCGAGTGGGATTGGATGCGCGACATGGGCGTGAACACCGTGCGCCTCGCCCACTACCCGCACCGCCGCTTCGAGTATGACATCGCCGACCGCGCCGGCCTGGCGGTCTGGGCCGAGAACGGCTTCGCCGGCCACGAGTGGAAGGGCTTCGCGCCCGACGACGTGCCGCCCACGCCCGACGGCGAACGCATCACCCGCGAGATGGTCCGCCAGCTCTGGAACCACCCGAGCATCGTCTTCTGGAGCGCCGGCAACGAATCCGTCGCCGACACCGCCGACCGCTACGCCGACATCATTCGCGAGACCGATCCCTCCGGCAATCGCCTCGTCACCTACGCGGTCGCCCAGAGGGAGCCGAAGCGCATGGACTTCCTCGCCTACAATACCTACCACGGCTGGTATAACGGCCGCATCGCCGGCTTCGCCGGCAACCGCAAAAACGCCTTCGTTTCCGAGACCGGTGGCGGCGACTGGCTCACCCACCACGTCCCCTACGGC
>JANODO010000222.1:0-17013 GCA_031412735.1 Rariglobus sp.
GCTGCGTCCTCGACGAGGTGCAGGTCGAGATCCGTCCGGATCGCATTCGTTTCAACCGCCTCGCTAGTCGTGCGCAGGCCGGTCAGCTTCAGCGACTCCGCCGGCAACTCCTGGAGCGAGAACATCACCTGAACCACCGGCTCGTAGCTGAAGTCGCGCTTCGGCTGCAGTTCCTCGATGAGTTTCTCAAATGGAAGATCCTGGTGGGCCCACGCCGTCACGGTGGTTTCACACACCCGCTCCAGCAGCTCGACAAACGTGGGATCGCCGCCGGTTTTGGTGCGGAAAACCAGCGTGTTGGTAAAAACCCCGATGAGACCTTCCGTATCCGGACGGTCTCTACCGACCGAAGGCGACCCGACGACAATATCCTCCTGGCCGGTGTAGCGGGATAGGAGCACTTTGAAGCCCGCGAGCAGAACCATGAAGAGCGTGACTCGGCGGGCGCGGGTTAACTCGTGCAATTTATCGATGAGCTCCGACGGAAGCACCGTCGTGCACACCGCGCCTTGATAGGAACGGGAGGGCGGTCGAAATCGATCCGACGGGAGCGCGAGCAACGGCGGGGCGTCGGCCAGGCGTTCTTTCCAGAAGGTGACCAGGCGGTGCAACGTTTCTCCGCGCAGGTGCGCGCGCTGCCAGCTGACGTAGTCGCCGTATTGGATGGGCAAGTCGGGCCGCAACGAGATGCCGCCGGCGGAAAACGCTTCATACAACGCACTCAACTCACGCTGAAGCACCGGAATCGAAGCGTCGTCGGCAGCCATGCGATGCAACACCACCACGAGCGCATGCTCGGCTTCATCGAGCCGGACCAGACGCGCACGCAACAACAGGTCGCTCCGGAGATCGAACGAACGCACCGCCTCCTCCCGGGCGATTCGCTTCAGCTCCGCTGCCCGCTCCGACCGCTCCCGTGCGCTCAGATCCTCCCGCGCCAGGCGAAAGGTCCAGTTTCGGGCCACGCCTTGCGTCGGTTCCTGGCCGTGACGGGTGAAGGTGGACCGCAACGCCTCATGCCGGTCGACGATGGCGGCCAACGCCCACTCCAGCGAACCGGCGTCGAGCGAACCGTGAATACGCACCACCTGGGCGAGGTGGTGAAGCGGGCTGCCGGGCTCCAATTGTTCAAGAAACCACTGACGGCGCTGGCCGTATGAAACCGGCGAGGCGTCCACCGTGCTTTCCGTGACCCGGCCGGCTGGGTGGGCCATAGTTTCCAAGGTGGGTGTTGGCCTCGATACGCCCGTCCCGGATGCAGGTCCCGAGGCGCTGGTCACTGCGTTGCTGGTTGATAGTGAGTTTTCGGTTTCCATAAAAATTTGACCTCCCGAGGGGGGCGTTGGAGTGGGTGTCTGAAGCCGTGAGAGTCGGACGACAGGTTACGGGACCGACGTTTTTTTCATCAGTGGGTCGTGACCCCAGAATCGACGTCGCTACGACTCGCTGACGGGTGTTCGGAGGGACCTCACCCCATGTCATGGCGGCGGCGATCACGGTTAAATAGGCCGATGAAACTCTCCGAGACCTCGTCGCTCAAAAACGCTGAAGCCAAGCGACGCCAGCCGGCCACCCCTCCCGAAGGAAATGGCCTCCGGGCGGGATATGCGTGGCCGGTTGCCATCCTCGGTGTGCCCTTCGACAACGTCAGCCTCACGGAGGCGATCGAGCGAATCTCCTCAATGATCGCCGAACGCCGGCCGCATTATGTGGTGACGGCCAACATGGATTTTCTGGTGCAGGCTCTCGGCGACGTGGAGTTGCGGCACATCCTCCTCGAAGCGGATCTCGTGCTGTGCGACGGCACGCCGCTGGTGTGGGCCTCGCGTTGGCTGGGCAACCGGCTGCGGGAACGGGTCGCCGGAGCCGACCTCGTGCCCGCGCTCATCGCCGAGGCTGCGCGGCAAGGTCATCGCGTGTTCCTGCTCGGTGCGGGCGAGGGCGTCGCCGCGAGCGTGGCCGCCCGACTCGTCGAACAACACCCCTCGCTGCTTATCGCCGGGCACTACTCGCCACCTGTCAGGGGACTTCTCGACATGAATCACGAGGAGGCTTCCGACCGTATCCGCGCCGCCCAGCCCGACGTGTTGCTCGTTTCCTTCGGTTGTCCAAAACAGGAGAAATGGATCACGATGCACCACCGCTCCCTCGGCGTGCCCGTTCTCATCGGCGTGGGTGCCTCCCTCGATTTCCTCGCCGACCGGCTCAGCCGGGCTCCGGAGTGGATGCAACGCGCCGGCCTGGAGTGGAGCTACCGTCTCTTGCAGGAGCCGCGCCGGCTTTTTCGCCGCTACGCCAACGACCTGGTTCGTTTTGCCCCCGCCCTCGCCTCCCAAGTGATGAACGTCTCGCCGCGTATCCTTCCTTCGACCCGGTTGTCGGACCAGCAGGCGCTTTTCACCGGCTCCGCGTGGGTGCGGATCTGCGCCGCCGAGGCGATCACCACGTATTCACTTAACAAGGACGCACGCTTCTGGCAGGAATCGGGCCGGCATAAGTGCCATTGCCTCCTGGATACCTCGCGGGTGCAGGCCATCGACAGCACGGGCGTCGCCCTGCTCTCGCGCTGGCGACAGCAACTGCATGCGCAAGGACTTCAATTCGTCCTGCTCTCCCCCAGCGCCGAGACGATCCGAGTGCTCCGACACCTGCGCCTGCATGATCATTTCCTCATCGCGAAAACCTGGTCGGAGGCCCAGGGCCTGATCAAGGCAACCCGGCTTCGCCCCCGACCCGTCCTCTTCCAAGGCGCACCGCCGCCGCTTGCGTGGAAGGGCGACGTCACCGCCAAAAATATCGACGAGGTCTGGGACCTCACGATCGGCATCATGCGTTCACTCGGGGTCAAAGGCGTGACCTTCGTGATCGATCTCTCCGCGGTGCACTTCGTCGACAGCTCGGGCGTGGCCTTGATGTTGCGAATCAGCAACTGGGCCGGAAAGCGGGACACTGAAGTGCGCTTTGCCGATCCGCAGCCGGCTGTGCTCAACGTCCTCAAAGTCACCCGCCTCTCCCGCCTGCTTTTGCAACGCGCGTAAATCATCTCAAATCGCGTCCCCGCCCACGTCCCGCCTACACGAACCCCTAAAATGCCAAACCCCATGAAAATCGGTCTCTCCACTTCCGTGATCCAAGGCGGGCGCTCCGGTGTCGGCCAATACGTGCTCGCCCTCGTTCGGGCATTGATCGCCGCGCCAGCCCGGCCCGATCTCACGTTGTTCGTGCTGGAGGGCGACTTGCCGTTGTTCGCGTTTGCCAGAGACGCCGTGCGGGTGGTCACCGTCCCCGAAACCTACCGACCCGCCGCGCGTAACATCGCGTGGCATCACATCGAGCTGCCCCAGCTCATCCGGCAGTTGAACCTCGATGTGCTCCACGTGCCCAGCTACCGGCGCATGCTCTGGTCCCGTCCGTGCGCGCTGGTATCCACGATCCATGATCTCGCTCCGTTTCATCTGCCTGAAAAATACGATTGGAAACGCATGCTCTACGGGCGGGTCGTCGTCCGCCGCTTGGCCCGACGCCAGGACCACATCATCGCCGTCAGCCAAGCGACCGCCGGCGATCTCGGCACGTTTTTCAAGCTGCCGAAGGGGCGTGTCACCGTGATTCACAACGGCCTCGATCACGCCCGCTTCACGCCGGAGAACCGCGCCCAGGCCCGGCACGCCCTGGCGCAACGCACCGGCGTCGCCGGGCCGTTTTTCCTCTACGTTTCACGCCTGGAGCACCCGGCTAAAAACCACGCGCGGCTCATCGAGGCGTTTAACTGGTTCAAGCTCGCCTCGCGGTCGGATTGGCAACTCGTGCTGGCCGGCGCCGACTGGCACGGGGCGGAGGCGATTCATGCGCTGGTCCGCCGGTCGCCGTTCTCCACCGATATCATCACGCCCGGCTTTGTGTCCGATGCCGACTTGCCCCAGTGGTATCGCGCGGCCGACGTGTTTGTCTACCCGTCGCTCTTCGAGGGGTTTGGCCTTCCGCTGCTGGAAGCCATGGCATGCGGTTGCCCCGTGCTTGCCGCGACCGAGGGCGCGCTCGGCGAAGTTGCCGGCAACGCCGTGGAGCCAGTGGATCCGTTCAGCGTCACGGACTTGGCACGACAACTCGCCAACCTCGCCGCAGACCAGCGACTGCGTGAACGCCTGCGCAGCGTCGGGCTAGAGCAGGCCCGCCGCTTCGATTGGAACCGCACCGCTGCGGCGACCCTGGAGGTCTACGCGAAGGCGGCCATCGCGACGGCAGCCGCACGACGGGACCGGGAGGTCCCGGCTCCAGTTCACGACCGCATGGAGCCGGGACCTCCCGGTCCCGCCCGCTCTGGGGTCGAACACGCGCGCCTTTGAGGTGCCTGCCCCCTTTGCGTTCCACGCAGATAGCATCTACGCTCATCCATCGGGCCGTTCGCCCTTGGTTGACCAAAGCCACCCAAGGAAAAAACCCCCGACCGTTGTGAACAAGATTCTGCAAATCCTCGTGCTGGAGGACGTCGATGAGGACGTCGTTCTCATGAACCATGAACTGCACCGGAGCGGGATCGAATTCCAATCGACCCACGTTGAGACGCGCGCCGATTTCATTCACGCGATCAAACACAATCCGCCCGATCTCATTCTCTCCGACCACGGCCTGCCCGCCTTCGACGGCTTCAGCGCACTCGCCATCGCCAAGGAGAAATGCCCCGAGACACCTTTTATTTTCGTGACCGGCTCGATGGGCGAGGAAGTAGCCATTGATTCGCTGCGCAGCGGCGCCACCGACTACGTGCTCAAGGACCGGTTGCCCAAACTCGCCCCCGCCGTGCAGCGGGCGCTGCGGCTCGTCGACGAACGGGCGCGCCGCAGACAAGCGGAACGGGAACTGCGCTCCAGCGAGGAGCGGTTCCGCCTCCTCGTCGAGGGTGTCGAAGATTACGCGATCTACATGCTCGACCCCCTGGGTCGCGTGGTGATCTGGAACGTTGGCGCCGAACGGATCTTCGGTCATCTGCCACGAGAAATCATCGGGCGTAAATTCGATCGCTTCTATCCGCCCGAAGAGCGCGCAGCGGGCCAGCCTGAGCAAGCCTTGGCCGAGGCCACCACCGACGGGCGTTTCCGCGAGGAGGGCTGGCAGGTGCGCAAAGACGGCTCCCGCTTCTGGGCCGTCAGCGTCATCACCGCGCTGCGGGACGAAACGGGAAAACTCTCCGGCTTCTCCGTGATCAAGCGCGACATCAGCAAACGCAAGGCCGCCGAGGATGAAATCCGCCGCTTGAACACCGACTTGGAAAGGCGCGTCGACGAGCGCACCGTCGAACTCAAGGAGGCCTATAACGAGATGGAAGCCTTCTCCTACTCCGTCTCCCACGACCTCCGCTCGCCGCTGATCCACATCTCGGGCTTCGCCGAGTTGCTCCTCTCCGACTCCGGCGACGTGCTCGATGAGCGGAGCCGGGGTTACCTGCAGACGATCATTAACTCGACGCAACGCATGGGCCGCATGATCGACGACTTGCTGGCGTTTTCCCGCATGAACCGGGCCGAGCTGCACAAGGTGCGCATCAATCTCAACGAGCTCGTGCGAGGCGTTCAAACCGATCTCGAGCACGATTTCCGCGAGCGCCGCATCACTTGGATTATCGACGACCTGCCCGCCGTCCAAGGCGATCCGTTTCTCCTCCGCCAGGCGGTCTTCAACTTGATCGCCAACGCGCTCAAATACACGCGCAAGCGGCACGAGGCTCTCATCGAAATCGGCGCCACCACCTCGGGACGCGAGACGGCTGTCTTCATCCGCGACAACGGGGTGGGCTTCGACATGGAATACGCCGGGAAACTCTTCGGCGTGTTTCAGCGACTCCACTCCGCCTCCGAATTCGAGGGCACCGGCATCGGCCTGGCCAACGTTCGCAGCATCATCAAGCGCCACGGCGGCCGCACCTGGGCGGAAGCGACGGTCAACCAGGGCGCGACCTTTTATTTTTCCCTGCCCTCCGGCGGAAATGACCCCGCCTCTCCACCCGATGAACACGGTCCCTCACATTCTATTGGCCGAGGATGACGCGTTTCTCGCCCGCCTGTTGCTGCAGGCGTTGGAGAAGTTGAATCCACCGCCCAGGATTGTGCACGTGCCCGATGGCGAAGAAGCCCTGGACCGCCTGAGCTTGAACCGAACAACCGCCGCCACGCTGCCTGCCGTCGTGATCCTCGATTTGCAGATGCCCGGGATCGGCGGCCTCGAAGTCCTGCGCCGCATCAAGAGCGACGGCCGCCTGCACCTGCTACCCGTCGTGATGCTCACGGCGTCGCAGGACGACCACGAGTTGCGCGCCTGTTACGAGTCCGGCGCAAATGCCTGCGTGGTGAAACCAATCGGGTTCCACCAGCTCATGGCCGCCGTGCGGCAACTCGGAATTTTTTGGACTCAAATCAACTGTTCGCCGCCTCCCGCCTCTCCGCTGTGACCTCGACCCCCGCGTCCCCTTCCGACGAGCTCACGGCGGCCAAACCGTTGCGTATCCTCCTCCTTGAGGACAACCCGTCGCACGCCGAGGTGGTTGAACGCGTCTTGAAGGACGGCGGGCTCACCTTCTCTCTCACCCGCGTGGAAACCCGGGAGGCGTTTCAAGGCGCACTGGAGACGAACGCGCCCGACTTGATCCTCTCGGACTACGCGCTGCCGTCGTTCGACGGCTCCACGGCGTTGACCATCGCGAAGAAAAAAACGCCCGACATCCCGTTCATCTTTGTCACCGGCACGATGGGCGAAGAGGTGGCCATCGAGACCCTCAAAAATGGCGCCACCGACTACGTTTTGAAAACGCGCCTCGTGCGCCTCGTGCCCTCCGTCTGGCGTGCGTTGCGCGAGGCCGCGGAACGCCGCGACCGCCGGCGCGCCGAGGACCAATTGCGCCGCTCCCACGAGCAACTGCGCGCGTTGACGAGCTACCTGCAACACGTCCGTGAGGAGGAGCGCACCCGCATCTCGCGCGAGGTCCATGACGAGTTGGGCCAGGCGCTCACCGGATTAAAGATGGATCTCTCGATGCTCGCCGGCCACTTGCCACGACACGACCGCGCGCTTCATCAAAAAATCAAAGCCATGTTGTCAGGCATCGATTCGACGATCCACACCGTGCGGCGGATTTCCACCGAGTTGCGCCCCGGCATCCTCGACAGCCTCGGCCTGGTGGCGGCGATCGAGTGGCAGGCCTCCGAGTTTCAAACCCGCACCGGCATCGCCTGCAACGTGACCACCACCGTGAGCGACACGTTGTGGGACCAGGATTTCACCACGGCGTTTTTTCGCATCTTTCAAGAAACGCTCACCAACATCATCCGTCACGCCGGCGCCACCCGCGTCGAGGTGTGGCTCGCGGTGGAGGCTGGCTGGCTCGTGCTCGCCGTAAAAGATAACGGTCGCGGCATCACCGAGGAACAGATCACCAACACGCGCTCCATAGGCCTGATCGGCATGCATGAACGCGCCGCCCTCGTTGGCGGCGAACTGGTTCTCCTAGGCGCACCGGGTGGCGGCACCACGGTCACGGTGCGGATTCCCCTCCCCGCTTCGTCGCCCACCGCAGTCGGCTCCCCGTCATGAAAATTCTTATCACCGATGATCACGCCGTCGTTCGCCAAGGCTTGAAGCAGATCCTCGCCGCCGAGTTCAAGAAGGCTGAATTCGGGGAGGCGATTAACGCCCAGGAAGCCGCGCGCCGGGTCGCCGAGGGCACGTGGGATGTCGTCATCCTTGATGTCACTATGCCGGGCCGCAGCGGCTTGGAGGCGCTCAAGGACATCAAGCAACTGCGGCCGAAGTTGCCGGTGCTCATGTTGAGCATGCACCCCGAGGACCAGTTTGCCGTGCGCATGTTGAAGGCCGGCGCGTCCGGCTACATGACAAAAGAAAGCGCGCCCGAGGAGCTGGTGGGTGCGGTGAGGAAAGTCATGTCGGGCGGCCGTTACGTGAGCCCTGCGCTCGCCGAGAAGATGGCGGGCTACCTGTCGATCGATGTGCAGACGCCACCGCACGAGCGCCTGTCGGATCGCGAGTTTCTGGTGCTGCGCATGATCGCCTCCGGCAAGACGGTCGGCGCGATCGCCAAAGAGTTGTCGCTCAGTGTAAAGACGATCAGCACCTATCGCACGCGCATCCTGGAAAAGACCGGCATGGCCAACAACGCCGAGCTCACCCACTACGCAATCCAGAACAATCTGGTTGAAAAATCCGTGACGTAATCCCCCGGAGCGCCCGCTCGGCGAGAGGCAAGGCGGCACGACTCCCGTGACGCGAACCGGGTTTGTCACCTATTACGACGCGACCCTCGCAGGAGAATCCACCCGGGCAGGAAAGCAACAAACCGGATCTTTCGCGCGCACCAAGCTCACATCTTATACCAATTACACCGCGTAATGGGACTTTAGCATGGCCCGATGTAGCCCCGACCGGTGGTCGGGGTTTCTAGGAGACGCCCGACCACCGGTCGGGACTACACCAGACGAAAGTCTCATTTCATGCCATAACTGGTATTAGGGCGTGTTTCTGAAATAAATCAGGTCGGCGTGAGAGGGAAAGCGGGCTCGGCCAAGACCGCCGAGGCGGAGGCGACCCAGCGGGTCGTGCCGCCGAGGACAACGCCGGCCCAGCCTGCTTTCCCGCTGACTCGCAGAGTTCGACGGCCTGAAGTATTTCAGAAACACGCCCTAACGCGCCTCGAACGTGCCGTCCGCCCGTTTCACGATGAGGCGTTTGAGCTCCAGCATCATCAGCGTGGCCGAGAGCTGCGCCGTCGGCAGACCCGTCTGCACGCTCGCCATGTCGATGGAAACGAGCGCGCCGCCCGCGAAACACGCGTAAACCGTCTTCTCGTCCACCGTGAGGTTCGACGCGGCCAACGCCGTGCCGCCCGTCGTCTTCTCGGGAATCGCTGACGGACGCAGTCCGTCGAGGTAGTTTAACTCGCTCAGAATGTCGTCCACGCTCGTCAACAAGGTCGCGCCATCGCGAATGAGTTGATGACACCCCGCGCTCGACGGTTGGTCGATGCGCCCCGGCACCGCGAAGATCAACCGCCCCTGCTCGCCCGCGAAACGCGCCGTGATCATCGAACCGCCGCTCACGTCGCTCTCCACCACCACCACCGCTTCACACATGCCGGCAACGATGCGGTTGCGCATGGCGAACGACTGCTTGTCCGCCCGCCGCGTAAACGGGAACTCCGACAAGATCGCGCCCGTCTCCTCGATCTGCCGATACAGCCCCAGGTTCTCCGCCGGATAGATGATGTCGATGCCGTTGCCCAGCACCGCGACCGTCTTCCCGCCCACCGACAACGCGCCTTCATGCGCCGCCGTGTCGATGCCGCGCGCCAATCCGCTCACCACACAAAAGCCCAGCCGCGCCAGGTCGGCACCCAATTTCTTGGCGACACTTTGGCCGTAAAGGGTGGTGCGTCGGCTGCCCACGATGGCAATGCTCGGCTGAGAGAACGCGTAGGTTCCTTTTCGATACACACCAATCGGCGGACTATCGATTTCCCTCAACAGTTTGGGGTAATCGCCATCGCGCGACGTGACAAACGTCGTGGCCGCCGTCGCCATGCGCTCCTCCTCGCGGGCCAGGTCAAAATGGTCACGCCACGCCGCCACGGTTCCGCTGATCGCCGGGCCGACGCCGCGCACTTCTTCCAGCCGCTTCGCACCCGCCGTGAAGATTGCTCGCGGATCGTCACCGAGTTCAGACAGCAAGCGGTTGAGCGTGATCGGCCCGATGTTCGGCAGCGCATTCAGCACCAAAAACGCCTGCCGCTCGCTCAGTTCGCATGGGTTATTCATCGTCTAGTAAAAGAGCGGACTTACGCCTCGATTTTGCAAGAAAAGCATTCTGACAATCCGGCCGTCTCGCGAAGGCGGCGAAGGGAGCGACGGGGCGGAAAAAAAGTCGAACTTAGTTCCTTTCCTTCGCCCCCTTCACTCCCTTCGCGAGACCCGCTCCGTCGATTAAAAAGGCCAATGCCGTTCGCGAACTCCGGACTATCCTCGCGCCAGGAAGTTAACCCACCACGTATAAATCGGGATGCCCAACGCGAGGTTGAACGGGAAGGTGACGCCCAGCGCCGCCGCCACCGACATGCCCGTGTTGGCCTCGGGAATCGCCACGCGAATCGCCGCCGGGGCCGCGATATACGAGGCGCTCGCCGCCAGCGTTGCGAGAATCACCGCGCCGCCTACCGACAACCCGCAGGCCAATCCCACCCAGCCGCCCAGCGCGCCGAACAGCACCGGCGCGATGATACCGAAGCCCAAAAGAAACCCGCCCGCCTTGCGAATCTCCGGCATGCGCAAGGCCGCCACGAGGCCCATTTCCAAAATGAAAAACGACAGCACCGGTTTGAACGCATCGACAAACAACAACGTGTAGGGCGCGAACCGCGCCGGGCCCGAAAGATAGCCCACCGCCATGCCCGCCACCAACAGGAATACCGAGCGGTTCAACAGAATCTCGTGCAACAGTGCCCCGTAGCTCGGGCGCTTTTCCGCTTTCAAGCCGTAGAGGAAAATCGCCACCAGGATCGCGGGCACTTCCAACAACACCAGCAGCACGGGCATAAAGCCTTCGTGGGCGACGTGCGAACGGCGCAGCATCTCCAGCGCCGCCGCAAACGTCACCGCGCTCGCCGAACCGTAGTGCGCGGCCAGCGAGGCCGCGTCCGCGCGATTGAGTCGCCCAAGCGCCAACGCCACGAAAAACGTGATTACCGGCACCACGACGCCGAGCGCCAGCGTGCCCGCCGCCGGCAACGCGATGTCCCCAATCGAAACCTGCGCGAGTTGCACGCCTCCCTTAAGCCCGATCGCCAGCAGCAGATACGTGCTCAACAACTGATACACCGCGTCGGGCAGTTTCAAATCGGCCTTGAGCATGCCGCCAATAAAGCCGACTGCGAAAAACAGAAATAACGGGTCGAGAAGATTTTCGTTCATAAAGAGTAACCGGCGGTTCGTCTCCGCCGGTGCGCATGAAGCCACGCCCACGCCCGTCGGCAAGCGTTGCGTTTAGTCCCTTTCTTCCAGTCGCCGGGCCAACTCCGCCTCGTCGATCACCTCCACGCCCAGCGAGCTCGCCTCGGCCCGCTTCGCGCCCGCCCCTGCTCCCGCCACGACCAGATCGGTTTTACGGCTCACGTCCCCCGCCACGCGCCCACCGGCCGCGACGATGCGCCGGGTCGCTTCCGCCCGCGTCCACTTGGGCAACGTGCCCGTCAAGACCACCGTTTTCCCGAACAAGGGCCCGGTCGCCCGGCCCGCCGCCAATTGCGGGTCCACTCCGAGTGCCACCAGCTCGGCGATGAGCGCACGGCTCTCTGCGTCCAAACCCTCCGACTGCGCCAACGCCGACAAACTCCCGTAACGCGTCGCCAGCTCTGCGGCGCCTTTGCTGCCGATCCCCGGCAAGCCCAAGCCAAAGATAAACCGCCCCAACTCCGCCCGCCGGCTCCGCTCGATCTCGGCCAGCACGTTTGCGCTGACGCCGTCTGCGCGTTTCAACCGATAAAGATCCGCCACGTCGGCGACTTTGCCCGCGTTCACCAGCTTCCCGATCAACACCGGTCCGAGTCCGTTGATTCCCACGCCGGACGACGACGCGAAATGCTCGATCCTGCGCCGCACCTGTGCCGGGCAACGCCCGTTCGGACAACGCTCCGCCGCCTCGCCGTCCGCCCGCACGAGCGTGGTTTCGCACGACGGACAGTTTTTAGGAAACGTAAACGCCACCGAATCCGGAGCCCGGCGGCTCAGGTCCACGCCCGTGATCGCCGGGATGATCTCGCCAGCTTTCTCCACGTAAACCACGTCGCCGATGCGCAAGTCGCGGCGGGCAATCTCGTCAGCGTTGTGCAGCGTCGCCCGTGAAATCGACGTGCCGCCAATCGCCACCGGCTCCAGCTCCGCCACCGGAGTGACCACTCCCGAGCGCCCGACCTGTAACGTGATCGCGGTCAACCGCGTCGTCACGCGCTGCGGCGGATACTTATACGCAACCGCCCAGCGCGGCGCCTCGTCACTCGCGCCCAGCCGGAGTTGCGCGATCCGCGAATCGATTTTCACGACCACACCATCCGTCGGAAACGGCAGCGCGGCCCGTTCGCGTCCGAAGCCCTCCACCGCCGCCCACACGTCTTCGGCGTTTGCCGCGACCACGGTCCGGACTATGCCGGGCAAGCCCCACGCACGAATCAACCCGTGCAAGGCCTGCTGCGTCTCCGGCACGGGCGGCGAACCTTGCCACGCGCCCAAACCATAGAATACCGCGCTCAACTTACGTTGAGCCACCTCGCCCGGGTCCTTTTGCTTGAGCGTGCCCGCCGCGAGGTTTCGCGGATGAGCAAACGGCTCTTCGCCCGCCTCGTCGCGCTCCGCGTTGATGCGCGCGAACTCCGCATAATCCATGTAAACTTCACCCCGGATCTCCACCACGTCGGGACACCCCGCCGGCAATGCGCGCGGCACGCTGTCAATCGTCAGCACGTTGGCCGTCACATCATCACCGCGCTGCCCATCGCCCCGCGTGACTGCGTGCACCAACCGCCCGCCTTCGTAAGTCACGCTGATGGCCAGCCCGTCGAACTTCGGCTCCACCACCCAAACCCCGTCATCACGCCCGAGCACGCGTTGCACGCCGGTCAAAAACGCCCGTAGCTCCGCTTCGGTGTAGGCCTTTTCGAGGCTGAGCATCGGTTCGCGATGTTCCCGCGTAGGAAACGCCCCGGTGCGATCGTCGCCCAATCCCGAACCCGCCGCCGCCTGGTCAGCCGACGAAACGCCGGGCGAAAGAATTTTTTCCAGCGCGCGCTCCTCGCGCTTCAAAGCGTCATACGCGGCATCGCTGATCTCAGGCGCGGCTTTTTTAAAATAGAGTTCATCGTGCCGCACGATTTCAGCCCGCAGCCATTTTAGCCGGGCTTCTGACGACGCTGCCGCGACCGGCGCTGGTTCAGATTGCGCCCACAAACACGGCTGAGTCGCCACGATGATGATCGCCAAAAGCCAGAGCCAGACGACGGTCCGATAATGAGAGTTGCGGGTTTTTCGTGCCACTCGCCTGCGGCTGCATATCCCGCGCCAGAAACCTGCATCAGCAGGACTTTTCCCTCAGGACGTCCGCCAAAAAATCGAGCACTTGTGTCGTAGTCACCGCCACTTGTCCGTGCGACCGCGCCAAGGCGTCGGCCGCCGCGCCAAGCCACACGGTGCCGCGCGCCGCCGCGCCGAGAGGATCGGACGGCGTTTGGGCGAGGAGCCCCGCCGTCAGCCCGGCAAGCAAGTCGCCACTGCCGCCGCGCGCGAGCACGGGGCCGCCGAAAAAACTGTGGTAAGTCGTCCTACCCGCGTGAATACACGTGATCGGACCTTTACGGATCGTCACGGCGGCGGCGGGGATGGCGCGTTCGATGCGCGCGAGCTCGCCCGCGTGCGGCGTGAGGATGCGCGGTGCGTTGCCCAGCGAGACGATGTCAGGCTGGAGCGCATCGGCGTCGATGACGAGCGGCACGGCGGCTTGGGCGACGATGTCCTTGGCCAGCGCGAGGGTTTCAGGTTCGCGCCCAAGCCCCGGGCCGATGAGCAGTGCGGTTGCGCGGGAGATTTTCCCGCGCAACAGGTGAGAGCCTTCGAGCGCGAGGCCGCCTTCGGGCGTTTCCGGCCAGCCGACCCACATCGCTTCGGGCAGCCGCGCCGCGAAGGCGGGCGCGAGCGTTTCGGGCACAAATGCGGTGACCAACCCGACGCCGCTGCGCAACGCCGCCAGCACGCTCATGAGCACCGCGCCCGGGTAGTGCCGCGACCCGCCCACAATGAACAGATGCCCAAACGTGCGCTTATCCGACTGAGACGGACGTAGCGCCCTCAACGGATCGAGCACCTCAGGCGCCAGCACCCAAGCCATTGAGTAACCTAATAGGTTACTCAATGGCTTGGGTGATTCCTCAGCGGACGCGAAGAAACCGAGGTCGAGGTAGCGGAGGCGGCCTGCGTTGGGCAGGTGGAGGACGGGGGTTTTCACGAGGCCCGTCGCGTAGGTGAAATCGGCACGGAAGGCGTCGGGCTCACCAAGTCCGCTCGGCAGGTCGACGGCAGCACGCAGGCGGATAGGGAGTGCGTTGACGGCGGCCAACAGCGCGGCGACGGCGGGCGCGAGCGGCGGGCGAAATGGGTAGCCGAAGACGCCGTCGAGCACGAGGTCGTAGGCCAACGAATCCCACTCGCTGGCGCTCGTGGCTACGGAACCCGGAGAACCCGCAGGTAGGCCGCGAGCTTGCTCGCGCTCGCGAGAATGGAACCTTGATCGGCCGAGGGCGCGATCTACGCCCGCAGGTAGGCCGCGAGCTTGCTCGCGCTCGCCCGTCTGCGGAGCGCCTGCAAGCAGGCGGCCTACTACGGAGGCTACGGGGGCGAGATCGCGCCAGGCGCGCTGCGCGAGAGGCCGCAGCGTGCGCTCGCCGAAAACGAACCGCACCTCGATGCGGGCCTGCGGGTGCAGCGCCGCGATGCGGCTTGCGGCGATCAGCGCGTCGCCGGCGTTGTGGCCTTTGCCCACCAACACGAGCACGCGCCCGGCCGGCGGGAAGCCGCCGATCTCCTGAAAATCGCGCAACACCGCCTCGGCCACCGCGCAACCGGCGCGCTGCATGGCGGTCCATTCGCGGGCTTCGTCGCCCGCGAAGTAGGTTGCCTCGAAGTCTTTTGCTTCGGCGCAAGTGAGGACGGGATGCGCGGCAAGCATGGCGGTTCGTTTTATGCGAACTCAGACCGCTTTCACGACGGCGGCCACCGCCATCGCGGCGGTGTCGGTGTGCGAGAGCGTGAGCAACACATTGGTGCCGCCGACTTGGCGCAGGAGTGCCGCGCCTTTTTCATCCAGACGCACGAGCGGTTCGTGACGGCTGCCGTGATACACCGAGATGGATTTCCAACCCAGCTCCGCGCCGATCCCCGTGGTGAAGGCTTTTGAAACCGCCTCCTTGGCAGCGAAGCGCGCCGCAAGGTGTTTATGCGGATACTTCATGCTGAAGCAATACGTGCGCTCCTCGTCGGTAAACACGCGGTCGAGGAAACGGTCACCCTGGCGGTCGAGCACGCCTTTGATGCGGTCCACGTCGATAAGGTCGGAGCCAAGCCCGAGAAGAATACCACCGGTGGGAAGTTCGATTTTCATGAGGATTGGCCCACGGAACACACGGAATACACGGAAGAATCACACAAAGAGAAATCGGGCCCTATTTCTTCTGTGTATTCCGTGTGTTCCGTGGGCAAAAAATCAGGGATTCATTCTGCGTTTCATCTCCCGCACCGCTTCCTCGATTCCAGTGGTGAGCGCGCGGCTGATGATCGTGTGGCCGATGTTGAGTTCATGCACGTGCGGCAGCGTGCGGATTTCGGTCACGTTGTCGTAGTTGATGCCGTGGCCCGCGTTGACCACGAGCCCGGCCGCGTGCGCGCGCTCAGCTCCTTCGCACAAGCGGGCGAACTCGGCGGCGCGGCGGGGCGTGTGCCAAGCATTGGCCCACGATCCGGTGTGCAACTCGATCCACGGCGCGCCGAGTTCGGCACTCAGATCGATCTGCGCGGCGTCGGCATCGATGAAGAGGCTGGTGATGATGCCGGCGGCGTTCATCGCATCGATGCAGGCTTTCACCTGCGAGCGGCGCCCGACCACATCGAGTCCGCCTTCAGTGGAGATTTCTTCGCGGCTCTCGGGCACCACGCACACGGAGTGAGGTTTCACTTTGAGCGCGAAATCGATCATCGCGGGCGTGCAGGCCATTTCCAAATTGATGCGGGTGGTGGCGACTTCCTTAAGACGCCAGACGTCGTGGTCCTGGATGTGGCGGCGATCCTCGCGCAGGTGAATCGTGATGCCATCGGCACCGGCGCGCTCTGATAGCACCGCGAGGGCAACGGGATCAGGCTCCACTGGGCCGGGCGCGGTCTGGTCATAACCGCGATAACGGGCCTGCCGCACGGTGGCACCGTGGTCGATATTAACGCCGAGAAGAATCATAAGGGAGAGAGGAGGAAGGGTTAACTACGAAACACACGAAATACACGAAAAAGAAACCCGAGCTTTGAGGCTTTGAAGGTGGAACGTGCCCCCCGGGCGCGTTCTCGCAAGCGGACCGTGCAGACGGCGCCCGGAGGTCGCCGTCCACCTCCAAGGCGCAACGGGCCCGATTTCTTTTTCGTGTGTTTCGTGTATTTCGTGGTTCCATTCCGCTTCATCCCATGCCCGCCACTCCCGCCAAAAAGGAAAACCTGCTGATCAATCTGGTTTTCAACATTCTCATCCCGACCCTCGTGCTGTCGAAGCTCAGCACCGAGGCGCGTCTCGGACCCGTCGTGGGACTGATGGTCGCGCTGGCGTTTCCGCTGGGCTACGGCGTGTGGGATTTTCTTGAGCGCCGGAAGACCAACTTCATTTCGATTCTCGGCTTCACCAGCGTGCTGCTCACGGGCGGTCTCGGGTTGATGCAGGTGAGCGGAATGGGCTTCGCAATCAAAGAGGCAGCCGTGCCCGCAGTCATCGGTCTGGCGGTGATGATCTCGTTAAAAACCAAAACCCCGCTTGTGCGCACCATGCTCTACAACGACCAGGTGATCGACGTGGAACGGGTGGATGCGGTCTTGGCGCTCAAGGGCAACCGCCGCGATTTCGACCGGCTGATGGTCGAGGCGAGTTGGCTGCTTTCGATTTCGTTTTTGGTGAGCGCGGCGCTTAACTTTGCGCTCGCTCGTTATCTCCTCAAAAGCCCGGCAGGCACGGCCGAGTTTAACGCCGAGTTGGGCAAGATGCATTTCTTGAGTTGGCCGGTCATCGTGATCCCCAGCATGGCCATGATGATGTTCGCGCTGTGGAGGTTACTCGGCGGAATCAAGCGGATTACCGGTTTGGACATGGACTCGATTTTCAAGACGCCGCCGCCAAAGGTGGCAGCGGAGAAGCCGACGAAGGCCGGCTAAGATCGGACGTGGG
>JANODO010000223.1:0-1883 GCA_031412735.1 Rariglobus sp.
CAGTCCGAATTCGCGATCGCGAACAATCTTTCTACTTTCCGCTAGAGCAGAAGCCCAATTTCATCAGCTTTGACGCTAAAAATCCCACCTTGAAAACTGTGGTGCTGGAATATCCCCTGCCCGAACTCAAAGCCCAGTTGCAGCACGATCCCGATCCCATTTCTCGCATCTACGCCGCCGAAGCCCTGGCAAAAAAAGGCGGATTGGAAGCAGTCAACGTCCTCGCCGCTGCCCTGACGCAAGAGCCATTTTGGGGAGTGCGCGTGGAAGTGGTGAAAAACTTGGCAAGCATCAAGTTAGACCAAGCCTTTGCAGGAGTGCTGGTGGGTCTGAAAGATGCCGATGCCAAAGTGCGCCGCGCCACCGTGGAAGCCTTGGCAGCTATCAAGACCGCAGACAGCTACAAAGCCTTGAAGCCGATTGTGGAGAAAGGCGATGCTAGCTACTACGTGGAAGCCGCCGCCATTCGCGCCTTGGGCAGCATTGCCGGAGCCAACCTGATGGATGGGAAAGAGGAGAAAACCTTGAAACTGCTGAAGTCGGTGTTAAAAGAGCGGCAAGGCTGGAACGAGGTAGTTAGGTCGGGCGCGATCGCAGCCCTCAGCCAAATGAAAACCTCCGAAGCAGCGCTGGATATAATTTTCGACTACACCGAACCCGGTACGCCTCAAGCCCTGCGACTCGCTGCCATTCGCGCCCTCGGTGCCATCTCTAGCGGACAAACCAACGTTAATCTAGAACGGATCTTAAACCGCCTCAAAGAACTTTCGCGAGAAAGCTTTTTCCTCACCCAAGTCTCTGTCGCTAACGCCTTGGGACAAATGGAAACCGCCAAAGCGATCGCGATTCTCCAAGGCTTGGCAGACCACACCCCCGATGGTCGGGTGCGCCGCATCGCCGAAGAAGCCGTGCAAAAAGTCCAGAAAAACGCCGGATCAGATAAAGCCGTCAAACAACTCCGCACCGAACTCGATCAACTCAAACAGGAAAACCAAGATCTGAAAAGTCGCCTGGAAGCCCTAGAAGCCAAAGCAAAGTAAGCTAATTGTCTTTTAAGTTGTAGTCTTGAAAAACTCGGAAAGCCTTTTCAACAAGGGGCTTAAGCCCCTTGTTCAGGCAGCTTGAATGCATATCAGCTTATCAGCTTATTTTGATGAGATGGAGGATGTTGTATGCATCGAAGCGTTGAGGTAGAGGGTGAAGGTTGTCCAGCCGTGGCTGCTTTCAACTTGGATAGAGCCGCCTAATTCACTCACGAGCCGCTGCACGAGGGCTAACCCTAAGCCAGTGCCACCTTGCCGCCAGCGATCGCCGTTGGGCACTCGATAAAATTTGTCGAAAATTCGAGATAGTTCTGCCACTGGAATTTCTACCTGATTTTTTACCGAAAATGCAAAATCAGCGGCGCGATCGCTCAATGGATCTAACCGCTCCACACTCAAAATCACCTCGCCGTTGGGAGGCGTATATTTGCAGGCATTATTCAGCAGTTCAGCCAGCACCCGTTCTAAGGTTGGCTGGTCAGTCATGAGATGCGGCAAGTTCGGTGGAAGGCGAATTTGCAAATGTTGCTTGCGATCGTGCGCTCGAGATCGAAACGGCTCTATCAAGTGAGCAAGGCACGCTTGCAGATTAATTTCTACGGGGTTCAGTAGATAGGCAGAAGCTTCTAGTCGCTGGAGATCAAGCAAGTCATTGATCAACTCAATTTCTCGAATGCACTCGGATTGTAAAATATCTAAATATTGCTTTTGGCGCTCTGGGTTAGCGATATTTTGCAACATATGAATTGCCATCTTCATGTTGGACATGGGAGTCCGCAGTTCATGAGACACGGTGCTGAGAAAGTCATCTTTTAGCTGGTTAAGCTCTTCTAAAGCAGT
>JANODO010000224.1:0-3668 GCA_031412735.1 Rariglobus sp.
GTGTTTCTGGGGGGGGGTTTTTTGTGGGTGGCAGGGGGGTTGGCGCGCGTTGGGGCGCTGAAATCGGTTTAACGCCCGCTTCCCACGAAAACCTAGGTGGGCGGGAGTTTTCTGAGGACGACGACGGGGTTGCCGGTGGGGCGTTCGACGAGGGCGGGTGAGCAGCCGGGGAGGTGGAAATCGAGACGGGGCGGGTTGTGGCGCCACTGCGCATCAACGGTCGCGCGCGCATCGCCTGCCGGGCCTTCGGGTTCGAGGTGGAGCGTGACCGCACCCCACGGGGTGAGCGTGGGGCCGAAGGACGTGCGCCCCGTCTTCCACCACGCGGGTTTTATCCCGGAGCCGAGGATCAACGAGTCGGTTTCTTCGCGCACGAAGCAGTTGCGTATGATTAAGAGCCATTCGGCGGCGGCCCAGATGTGTTGCCCGTCGCCCATACAGCCTCCGCCGGTGCGCGGGTGAATCGCCTCGGGCCATTGGCCGGTCGGGGACGCGAGCGAGGCGACGCAATCAATCAAGCCCCAGGCGGCCTCGGGATCGCCGGCGCGCAGCCGCACCTGCGCGAGGTGCAACGTGAGGTAGGCGTTGATGCCGGAGTGGATCATGTTCTGGAAAAAACCGCCGCCATACATGCTGTGATCGGTGAGGTAAGCGGCGGTTTTGAGGATGCGCGGGTCGGCCGGCGGGAAGAGACGCAGAGGGTAATCGGCGACCAACGAACCGACCGCGCCCGAGTCCATGCGGCGCTTGGGCGAGGCGGGGATCGCGCCCGGGAACCGCCGCTGCGGACCGGACGGAAACGACTGCTCGATGGTGGCGAGGAATTCATCGGCTTCGTGGGCGCAGCGAGTCGCGAGCGCGGCATCGTCGGCGCGGAGCAGTTCGGCGGCGCAACGCAAGCCGGCCACGCCCCAGAAATCGTCCCAGTAATAAAAGTCGTTGGGCCCGAGATGCTCGGCGCTGAAGCCGGCGGGGAGCAGGCCGGCCTCGGGTTTGCCGGTGCGGGCGGGCAAGCGTTTCTGCGTGATCCAACGTGCGCCCTTGGCGACGGCGGCACGCCACGGGTGGGGGAGCGGTTCGCCGGTGAGCGCGGCGAAGCGGTGGTAGATCCAGATGGCTTCGCCGTTGGAATCCCACTCGCCCTCCTGGGAGAGAAAATAGCCGTCTCGCCGCTGGCGTTGGGCGAATTGGTCGAGCGCGCGCCGGGTGCGCTCGACGTCACCGAGAGTGAGGAGCGCGTTGAGCATGAACGCGGCGTCGCGGAACCAGAACCGTTTGTAGGTGTAGGGGCCGGGATAGGCGTCGCACGGCGTGTGGAGCACGAGGTTGGCAGCGGCGAGATCGAAGAGCGCTTGTATCCGTTTTTCGGGCACAGAAAGCTTTGCGAGCGGGGCGAGCGCGGTGCGCCATCCGGGTGTGGAGGGGAAGGAAAGGCGCTTTTTGGGGGCGAGCTCGTCGTGAATCGGCGCGCGCACTTCGAGCGGTTGTCTGGCAAGGTCGGCAAGCGGGAAGAGGGCGACGGCGGTCGTCATGTTGACCGGGCAGTCGGCGGTGGTGGGGCCCGGGTGGGGGTTGTGGACTTGGTGGGAGACGTCGCCGTCCTTGTAGATAGAGAGTAGCTGGCGCGCGGGGGGGCGGTCGAAGATGACGCGGTCGCGGTTGTTGATGAGCCAGCCGGGTCGGTCGGCGGTGAGGGCAACCGTGTCGATGAAGCTGACGCCCTCGGGGTTGTAGGGCCGGAGGGAGACGGCGAGGAAACCATCGGGTGGACCCTCGGCGGTGAGGTGGATGTGGCACTGCGGTTCGCCGTGTTCAAGGCGCAGGGTGACCTCGCTGGTGATTTTGACGTCGGCGCGGGTGGCGATGGAGACGACGCGCAGGTTGTCGTTAGTGAGGCGGAGTGTTTGTTGGAATGAGGCGTCGTCGAGGCGCGAAGGGAAGAGCGGCGCGGCTTTCGGATCGGCGGGGACGAACCAGAAGTCGAGGGACCAGCCGTCGAAGATCGGGGTGATGAGACCGCGCGGGTCGACGATGGGGTAGTAGGGCACGTCGGGCAGGCCGGCGGCGGTCCAGTTGCGATGCGTGAGGTTGATGTGGCTGAAGGAAAATGCGCGCGGGATGAACGCGGGATCGGCGGGATTGAACTGGCGCTCGACCCAGTGGGGCCAGACCCAGTCGAGGTTGTTTTGGATGGCCTTGGTGTTAACGAGTCCGCGGGCGTGAAACAGCATGCCGGCGCGCAGCAATTCAATGGGTTCGGCAACTTCGGAGGGTTGGGCAAAGCCGCGCATTCGGGCGAGCAGGCCGATGGGATCGAGAAAACCATAGGCGCGGGCAACGCGGGTGATCAGGGAGTGAACCGGCCAGGAATTGAGCAACATACGCGGGGACTTGCCCCGGACAGTGTGCAACGGGCCGTTAAAGTGCCGTCGGCCGGCAAAGCCGGCCGAAATGACCAATGACCAAGGACCGATGACCGGCCGGTGGTTTGGGTCGTTCTCGTTCTCCGTTCTCTTACTCGTTCTCTCTCGCCGGTCTGTCGGTTGATCTTCTGACGAAAGAGAAAGATTAAGAGAACGAGTCGGCGGCGGCGGCGGACCGGCGGTTACGGGGCGCGCATGGCGTGCTCGTGGGTGCTGGTGACTTGGTTGCCGGGGCCGAGCAGGACGACGCGGGGCTTGTGGTCGGCTACCTCGTTTTCGGGCAAGCGGCAGTAGGCGATAATGATGGCGAGATCGCCGGGGTTGACGAGCCGCGCGGCGGCACCGTTGACCTGCACTTCGCCGGGTCCGCCGTAGATCACGTAAGTCGTGAAGCGCGAGCCGTTGTTGATATCGAGCACGTCAACTTGCTCGAACTCGTGCAGGTCGGCTGCTTTGCACAGGTCGCGATCAATCGTGACCGAACCCTCGTATTCAGGATCGGCGGCGGTGATGGTGGCGCGGTGCAGCTTGGTTTTGAGAAAAGTGCGATACACGGGCGAAAAAATGAAAGGAACGACAACGGGTCGTTTGGGCAAGACTGGTAATGGCGAAGCGGCGAATGGCGAGGCGCGCACAGTCACCACACCCAGCCTACTTTGTAACCTATAAGGTTACAAACTGGGTTTGGGCCTGAGGTAGTCGGCGATGATCGGGAGGTCGGCGGCGGGGAGGTCGAGGGCGGTTAACTCGGCGGCGGGGACCCAACGGAGTGCGGCGTGTTCGTGGGTCTGGGGAGCGCCGCTGGTGAGGAGGAGGCGCGTGACAAACGGGATAAGTTGAACGGTGACCGCCGCGTAGGCGTGCGTGTGGGGCGTGAGCGCGCGGAGGATTTCGACCGTGCAGCCGAGTTCTTCCTGAAGCTCGCGGTGCAGGGCGACTTCGGGCGTCTCGCCGTGCTCGATTTTGCCGCCGGGGAACTCCCATTTGCCGCCGAGGTGTTTGTGGGCGGGGCGTTGCGCCATGAGCACGTGGCCGTCGCGTTCGATGAGCGCGCAGACGACGGCGAGAGGCGGGAGGAAGGTGGTCGGCATGGCGGAGACGGTGAACGCGGCGAGAGGTCGCGTCTACTGTGTTTAGACTTCCGGTGCAGAAAGACCCATAGACATGTTGACCCATGTTGCGGCAAACGGAATCCAAAGTTGTCGCTGGTGAGTCTGCGAGTGCTGGGACGGCGAGGGGTGAAGT
>JANODO010000225.1:0-17675 GCA_031412735.1 Rariglobus sp.
CCCAGCACATTGAGTAAGTAAGTCCCTCCGTCCCCGTACCAAAGTGTAACCCCACAGGTTACACTTTGGTTCGGGCTTTTTATGCGACGACCGCCTTCGAAGGCGCGCCGATAAACGGCTCGCCTTTGGAAACCAGCACCGCGCACACCAGGTCGCCGGTCACGTTCAACGTCGTCCGGCACATGTCCAACAACCGATCAATGCCGAGGATGATGGCGATGCTTTCACCCGGCACGCCAATCGTGACGAGCACGCCCACTACCAGCGGTAGTGAACCGCCCGGCACGCCCGCCGTGCCGAGTCCGGCCATGATGCACATCAACGCGACGACCACCTGCTGGCCCATCGAGAGATCCACCCCGAAGACCTGCGCGAGGAAGAGCACCGTCACGCCTTCGTAAAGCGCCGTGCCGTTTTGGTTGGCGCTCGCTCCCACCGTGAGCACGAAGCGGCTGATCTGCGGCGGCAGCTTCAAATTGGTTTCCGCCACGCGCATCGACACAGGAAGAGTCGCGTTGCTCGACGATGTGCTAAACGCGGTAAGCATCACCTCGCGGATGTTTTTGAAAAACGCCCACGGCGACACGCCGCCGACGAAGCGCAGGAACAGCGGGTAGGTCACGAATTGTTGTAGGGCCAAACCGAACACCACGACCACCGTGTAGAAGCCCAGGCTGCGCAACACGTCGATGCCCAGTTGCGCGGTAAGCGCGAACCCCAGACAGGCGACACCGACCGGCGCCAACCGCATGGCGAAACCAATAATGATCATGCACACCTCGAAAATCCCCTTTAGCAGCGAGGTGAGCGCGCCGGTCTTTTCGGACGGAGCCATCGCCATCGCCACGCCAAAAAAGAGACTGAACACCATCACCGCGATCAACCCGCCGCCGGTGTAGTTGGGCGCAAACGCATTGACCGCCTCGGCCAGCGGATTCTGTGGGATCAGGCCGAGCAACGTGTCGGCGAGCGGCGTCTCCTTCACGCCTTGCGCGACTTTTTCCGAGGCGGCTCCGAGATACCGCGACGTGAGCGTGTCGCGCGTGGCCTCGGTCATGTGGCGACCCGGCGCGAACACATTGACGACCGTGAGCGCGATGACCACGCCCGTCGTCGTGAGGAGCAAGGTGTAGCCCACCGACTTCAAGCCCACGCGCCCGAGTTTGCGCACGTCGCCCATCTCGGCCACGCCAAGCACGATCGCCGAAAAGATCAGCGGAATCACGATCATGAAGATGATGCGGATAAACAGCTTTCCGACCGGTTGTATGACGTTATTCAACCACCACCCGAGGCGGGCCAACGCCTCCGGGGACGTCAGCAGGTCGTTGGTTATCAGGCCCGCCACCACACCGAGGACGAGACCGGACAAGATCTGGGTGGGGAGCGACCATTTCCAGAATTTCGGATTCATGCGCAAGACCCTGCCCGGCGAATCGCCCGCGCCGCAACGCCTTTATCGGACCAGCGCTGCGTTACGACCGGGTTTCGCCCCGGTGAACATTGGGTGACACGGCGGCTTTGCCTTTGCGCGCGTGCTCGCGGCCACGCATCAGCGAAGTCTTTAACAGCATGCACG
The DNA here is from genome assembly GCA_031412735.1 of Rariglobus sp. Lineage (GTDB taxonomy): Bacteria > Verrucomicrobiota > Verrucomicrobiia > Opitutales > Opitutaceae > Rariglobus. Next base: position 1,580 of record JANODO010000225.1, read on the forward strand.
TTTCGAGTTTCGCCCCCGCCCTCTCACTGTTGGCCGCCTTCGGTCGCGGCTCGCCGACGCAGCCGTTCCGCACGCTGCTCCGCACCACGGGCTACAAGATCCGCCCGCCTCGCCCCGTGCCGCATAGCCCGCTCATTCTTCACCGGCAGACCGCCGTGCTTGCGGTGGGCGCGGCCGGCCCCCACCAGTTCGCCACGCTCCTCTGCGAGCGTCGCAAAGGCGCGACTCCCACCATCGTAATCGGCGGCTTTGTGCCCGACGCCACCGAGCAGGTGTTTCTGCTGCGAGGCTCGTTGCTGAGCCAGGGCAGCGTCTATTATTTCAACTACCCCCACAACGGCTTCTCCGCCGAACTGCTTTTTGCACAGCTCGACGACTTGGTCGAGGAGCTCGCCGAGATTCACGAAACGCCCCCCGTGATTTTTTCCGTGAGCTTCGGTTCCGGCTTGGTGCTCGAGTGGCTGCGACGCGCCCGTGAGCGCAATCGCCAGCCGATGATTCGCGGCGCGGTTTTCGTGAGTCCGATCGGGTGCGTGGAGGATTTGCTCCCGCCGGGCGCGAGCAAGCCCACCACGTTGCTCGGTCGCGCGGTGAAGCCCTACGTCGACGCGAAGGATGGTCGGGTCGATCCGCGCCAGATTGAAAAATCCCGCACGATTTTCTCCCGGATGTTCGAGGCCGGGGTGCAAAACAAGGCGGCGCTCACCGCGTTGATGACCCCGGACGAACTTCGCCGGCTGCACGCGGCCGTCATCGAAACGATCGCCCGCGTCGATGAGCGCGGCGCCTGCGAACGCATGGGCGCGTTACGAGCGTTCACGTCGCCCGCCTCGTATTTCTCGCAACAGCTTCTGCCGCTCACCGATGCGCCCGTGCTTATTCTGTTCGCTGAAGACGAAGATGCGGTGATCGATGCTGGCTCGCCGACGCGTTTTGCTTTCAGCAACGCCCATCGCGCTTATTTCCCCCGCAGCGTGTGCCAAACCCTCGCCAACCCCCGCGGTTCTCCGGTCCAGCACGCTTCCCTCATCTTCCACATCACTAACTTCCTGCCGCCCATCAACCGCTTTTATCGCGGGTTAAAAAACCGTCAGCTCTCGCAAGCCGCATGAATTCGCTTGCGAGTCCTCCCCCGGGCCAGCTGCCTCGCAGACAGCCGTCCCGTATGCTTTCACCGACGAGAAGCCTGCTCACTGTAGGCGCCAGTTTTCTCACCACCCGCACCGCGCGTAAACTGCGGGACGGGGCCGATGCCGTGCCCGCCCAGGAGCGCACCTTTCAACACCTGTGCAGTCAACTCGCGCGCACCGCCTACGGGCATGTTCACGGCATCGCTGCGGGCACCACTTACAGCCAGTTCCAAGCCAGCGTCCCGCTTCAGAGCTACGAGGGATTTATTCCCTACATCGAGCGCATGAAGACGGGTGAGGCCGACGTGTTGTGGCCGGGGCATTGTAGCTTTTACGCGATCTCTTCGGGCACCACGGCGGGGCGCACCAAATACCTGCCCGTGACCAACGCCATGCTGGAGCATTTCCGCAAGGCCGGACTCGACTCCCTCTTTTACTACACCGCCCGGGTCGGCCACACGGGCGTGTTTCGCGGCAAACATCTTTTTCTGGGCGGTTCCACCACGTTGAGCCAGCTGGACGCGTCAAAAGGCGCCCCCCCCGCCTACACCGGCGACCTCAGCGGTATCACCGCCCTCAACCTCCCCGGCTGGGTCGAGAAACATCTCTACGAACCCGGCACGCAAATCGCCCAGATGGCCGACTGGCCAGCCAAGATCGAAGCCATCGCCGAACACACGTGGAAACGCGACATCACGCTCCTCGCCGGCATCCCAAGCTGGGTGCTCATCCTGGCGGAAGCGGTCAAGGCGCGCGCCGCACGCGGCGGATCGACGCCGGCCAACCTTCGGGCTGTCTGGCCCAATCTGGAATGCTTTATCCACGGTGGCGTGCCGATCGGCCCCTACCTCGGCGAACTGCGCCAGCACATCGGCCCGAAGGTGAATTTCCACGAGGTCTACCCCGCCTCCGAAGGCTTCATCGCCACCCAGGACGCCGAGTCGGTTTACGGCCTGCGGTTGATGACTGACGTCGGCCTGTTCTTCGAATTCCTGCCAGCCGACAAATACCAACCGGATAACCTCGCGCAGCTCGGTCCCCTCACCGTCCCGCTCTCCGGCGTGAAAGTCGGCGAGGACTACGTCCTTGTGCTCAGCACACCGGCGGGCCTCACCCGCTATGTGATCGGCGACGTGGTGCGCTTTGTCTCCACGGACATTCCCCGCCTCGTCTATGTCGGCCGCACCGCGCTGCAGCTCAGCGCGTTTGGCGAACACGTGATCGAAAAAGAACTGACCGAAGCCCTCGTCACGGTCTGCCAGCGCCACGGCTGGATGATCGTAAACTTTCATGTCGCGCCCCTTTTTAGCGACACCCTCGCCGGCACCCGCCGCAGCCGCCACGAGTGGTGGATTGAGCTCAAGCCCAACACCGCGGAGACACCCACCGGGCCGGCGCTCGCCGCGGAGTTGGATGTCGAGCTCAAGCGCCTCAACGACGACTACGAAGCCAAGCGCAACGGCGGCGGACTCGACGCGCCGGACGTCAAACTCGTCATGCCGGGAATTTTCGAGCACTGGCTCCGCATCAAGGAAAAGTGGGGCGGACAAAACAAGATGCCCCGCTGCCGCAGCGACCGTGTGATCGCCGACGAGCTGGCCCAAGTCGCCCGCTTCTCCGACGAGGGCTAAGCCGGCCCCCGTTTTGGGCGTTTGATTGCGCTTCCCTGGGCAAAAGCGTGCAGCGGTTGGCATGAGCGATGCTAAAACCATTCCGCTTACATGTCCCTGCCATGGCAGGGTTGGGTAACCTGAATTCCGGCTCAGACCCGGATAAGAAAAATAGAGGGCCCGCCGTTAGGGGTTTCGGCGGGCCCTTCCTTTTTAGAGACACAGGGAGGTAGGAGCCCATTTATGGGCGATCATCGAGCATGCGAAAACTGGTTGGCCTGCGCTCGCCTCAAATCGCCCATCAATGGGCTCCTGCCTCCAACGCCCCCCTGGCTCCCTTTACAGCAACGACACGATCAACCGCTCGTAAGCCGCCATATCCGACAGCCCGGTTTTCACGTGGCGGATGTTACCCGCTCGATCAATGAGATAGGCGGTCGGCAGGAACCCCTTAAAGTCTCCGAAAGACTCCGCGACGTCCGGGTCGGCCATGATCAACGGGTAATTGATCTTCATTGCCTCGCCCACCTTTTTGACCTCCTCGGGCCCGCCTTCGTCGAGCGACAACCCTAGAATCACCAAGCCGCGTTCTGCGTATTTTGTCTGCCACGCGGCGTATTCGGGCATTTCCTTGCGGCAGGGCGCGCACCACGTCGCCCAGAAATCCACCAACACGACCTTGCCTTTGAAATCGCCCGAACGCACGTCGCGTCCATCGACGTCTTTCAACGTCCAGCCCGGTGCCGCACGCAGCACCGGCAAAGCCGTCGGCGCAGCCGGCGCCGGAGTCTCGGCAACCGGTTGAGCTCCCGACCCGGCCCCCACCCCCGCCGCCACAGCCGCCGCTGCGGGCGACTCAGCAGTAGCCCGAGGTTCACGCGGCCCGCAAGCCGCCGTCGCCAACACCGCCAACCCGAGACCGGCACACAAAAATGGTTTCATGAGCATAAGAATCTCAACGGATACCGGTTATTCCCCGCGTCAAGCCCGGGCCAGCCCCAGTCGCGGCAGCAAGTCGCTGGTCGAGATCAACGCCAACCCGAGGAAGCCCGCCGCCTTGACGAACAACACGAGCGCGATCGACTCCAACCCGTGCTGCTCGAAATGAACGGCGCCCGCAAGCATCACGCCGCCCAGCACCAGCTCGACCGCCGTAATCGCGGCAAACATCGTGCGGCTCCGCAACTTCATCAACAGCCCGCCCGCACTCACCACCCGGCCGCCCTTCGGCGTGCGCACAAACTCGCCGCCTCGTTGAAACAGGCCCTCCACCACCGCCACGCAACACGTGACACTCATCGCGAGACCGAACGCGAGCATCAGCGGCGCCGCGATGAACATCACTACGCCTTCCTTCCACTTCCGCCGGCTGAAATATTGACCCGTGATGTAGAGCGCCACCGTCGCCCCGCTCGTGAGCACCACGACGACCGGGTTGAAAATCATCCACGTGCCGGTGAGCCGCGCGCCAAACAAAAGGTAGGGCACAAAGATCACGGAAAACAAAACGAGCAACGGGTGGATGAACCCGACTAAGAGGTGACTCGTCGCCTCGCGCTTGACCCGAAACGGCAGGTCGCTGCGCAGGATGGTCCCGAGCTGCTTGCGCATCACTTGGATGCCGCCCTTCGTCCACCGAAGCTGCTGCGATTTGAAGGCCGTGAGATTCTCCGGCAACTCGGACGCCACGGCATAATCGGGCAGGTAAACAAAACGCCACCCCTTGACCTGCGCGCGATAACTCACGTCCAGGTCCTCGGTGACCGTGTCGGGAGTCCACCCACCGGCCTCGACGAGAGCCGTGCGCCGCCAAATGCCCGCCGTGCCGTTGAAATTAAAGAACAGCCCCGCCGCATGCCGCGCCGCCTGCTCCACCACGAAATGCGCATCCAGGAAGATACCCTGAAAGCGCGTGAGGAAACTGGCGTTGCGGTTGTTGAACTCCCAGCGCGCCTGCACCACGCCCACCTCGGGTGCGGCAAACTGCGGCATCATGGTTTCCAAGAAATCGGGCTCCGGACGAAAGTCCGCGTCAAAAATCGCGAAAAACTCCGCGTCGGTGAGCGTCATCGCATACGCAAGCGCCCCGGCCTTATAGCCGGTGCGATCCACACGGCGAATGTGCCGCACGGCAGCCGACCGCTCCGGATGCGCCTGCAACCAGCGATCAATGATCGCCGGCGTCTGGTCGGTGGAATCGTCGAGCACCTGGATCTCCAGCAAAGCGGCGGGCCAGCGGATCGCGGTCACCGTTTCCAACAACGCCTCGACGACCAGCGGCTCGTTAAAGAGCGGCAGTTGAATACACACCTTGGGTTGCGGCCCCGTCCACGCGGGTGGCGCGACCACTCGCCGGCGCATCCCCAACACATAGAGCACGAGCATTTTCACCTTATGAAGGCCAAACACACACATCCCCGCCAAGGTGAACAGATAGAGCCCCAGCAAGGCTTGGGAAAAGAAAGACGACATAGAAACGACGGTAGTGCCTGAACGGCTGGAATTGTTCCAGATTAAGTGCTGCGAAAAAAATGTAACTAACTGACGGATCGCGGAAAACGTGCTCAGGTGTCGTCGCTCGACCCCGGCAGGTTCATGCCGAGCGTATCGATAAATTTCTTCATCGCCGGCGTGAGCACGCGACCTTTCCGATGAAGGATGGCCAGCGGACGCGTGAACTCCTTGTTCTTGAAAGGGATAACCGTGAGCGTCCCCTGCTGCTGCTCCTGAAGCACCGTGGCCTGAGGCACGATGGCGATGCCGTGGTCGATTTCGACCGCGCGCTTCACCGTCTCGATGTTGTCGAACTCCATGACCGGCTCGATCTCCAGCTTGTTGTCGCGGAAGATCTGATCGACCGCCTTGCGGGTCGGGATATCCGGGTCGAAGCCGATAAATTTTTGCCCGGCCAATTGCTTCAACTCCACGCCCCCGTCAGCGCACTTGGCCAGCGGATGCTTGGGATGCGCGATCAGGACCAGGCGATCATTGCGAAACGGCAGCTGCTCGATCTGGCGCGTGCGCACCGGGAATGCCACCAGGCCGAAATCCACCGAGTTGTGGAGGATGTCTTCGTAAACGAGATTGGACCGGCGATACTCCACCCGCACGTTGACCGACGGGTAATCCACCAGGAATCGCTTGATAAACGGCGGCAGCTCGTGAAGCCCGATCGAGTAAATCGTCGAAATACGGATGGTGCCGCTAATGACCTTCTTCATTTCCTGCAGCTCGCTCGCGAGCTTGTCGTAGGCGTGCAACAGCTCCTTCGCCGCCTCGTAAACGCGCTGCCCTTCGCGCGTCAGCTGGAATTGCTTCTGGCTCCGATCAATCAAGAGCGCCTTGAAATGCCGCTCCATCGCCCGGGCCTGCTGGCTCACCGCAGACTGCGTGATCGCGTTGATCTTTGCCGATTTCGAGAAACTCTTGGTCTCAACCAGATCCGCGAAGATTTTGAAGTTTTCAATTTGCATAGGCCACCTGTGGTTATTGTTCAGTATAATCAAAACTTATTCCGCGCAACTTCATAAACCAGTCATCCATGTTTCCCTCCTACGATGAGTTCAAAAGTCGTGCTGATGCCCTGCTCGCGCAGATTGCCGCCGCGTGCGCGCGCGCCAGTCGCGATCCCGCCTCGGTGGAGCTCCTCGCGGTCACCAAAACCCACCCCGCCGCGGCCGCCGATTACGCGTCCCGCTACGGGTTGCGCGCCGTCGGCGAAAACCGCGTGCAGGAGGCCGTGGAAAAACAGCCGCTGTGCACCGCTCGCATTCGCTGGGAACTGATCGGGCACCTTCAATCCAACAAAGCCAAGCTCGCCGCCGCGCACTTTGATCGCGTCCAAAGCGTCGACAGCGAAAAGCTCCTCAACCACCTCGACACCGCCGCCGGCGCGCTGGGCAAAGTGCTGCCCGTCCTCCTGCAAATCAACGCCGGCCGCGACCCCGCCAAGTTCGGCGCGGACCTCGAGGACGCGCCACGCCTGCTCGAGACCGCTCTCGGCAAAAAGAATTTGTGTATCGACGGTTTCATGACAATCGCCCCGCTCTCCGACGACCCCGCCGTCGCCGAGCGCACCTTCACGACGTTGCGGGCCCTTCGCGACGAGCTCGCCCCGCGCTTCGGCGTGCCCCTGCGCGAACTCTCGATGGGTATGAGCAGCGACCTCGAAATCGCCGTCCTCGCCGGCAGCACTCAGGTCCGCGTGGGCTCCGCGCTTTACGGCGCGCGCTAACTCCCTCCGCGCGGCGGGGAGCGCCAGCGACCCGCTGCCGCAGCGGCTCGTTTACACCCCGTCCGCTACGCAATCTCCCCGCGTTGGTTTCGCCGTTTCCCGTTTGCCACCCGCCGCGAAAACGCTTTGGCTAGCGTCGTGGAAAACGCACCTTCCAGCCTCGGCTCCCGCGATGCGATGATGGCGTTGCTCGACGACTCCAGTCCGGCGGTGCGCAAGGCCCTGCTCGCCCACTTCGCCGCCCAAGGCGAGCCCGCCCGCATTTTCCTCGAAGGTCTCGCCAACGGCGGCAGCCGGCTCCTCTCGACCCATGCCCGCAGCTATCTTGAAGAGCTCAAGTTCACCGACCCGTCCGCCGAATTTCGGGACTTCATCCGCTCCCTCAACTACGAGCTCGAAACCGGCGCTCTCCTGCTCGCCCGCACGGTGTTTCCCGATATCGACGTGGGCCTCAGTTGCCAGCGCCTCGACGACCTCGCCGCCCGCTGCCGCGAGCTGATTGCCGAGCCGCTCTCCATTCGCGAAAAGTGCCGCGTCATCAACCGCGTGCTGTTTCACGAAAACGGTTTTCGCGGCAACCTTGAGCACTACACCGACCCGCTCAACAGCTTCCTCCCCGTCGTCCTCGAACGCCGCAAGGGCATCCCGCTTTCTCTGAGCATCGTTTACCTGCTTGTCGCGCAACGCCTCGGCATCGACTTGGAACCCGTTGGATTGCCCGGCCACTTTATGGTCGGGTGTTATCTCGAAGACACTCCGCTCTTTATCGATCCGTTCGAGCAAGGCACGTTCCGCTCCCCCGAGGAGGCGTTTGCCTACATCAAAGCCGGGCCGATCGCCCCGAAGATTTCCGACCTCGCGCCCACCACCGTGCGCGAAGTCCTCTGCCGGTGTTGCCGCAACCTCGCACACCATTACACCGCCGCCGGCGACGCGGAGCACGCCCGGCTCTTCGCCAGCTTCGTCGAGGAATTCGAATCCACCTACGAGCGCCACGCCAAGCCGTAGCGTTGCCCGGATAATCGTTCTCGTTCTCGTTCTCATCCTCGTTCTCTCTGCTCGGAAGAACGCAGAACGAAATGCCCCCCGACCCGATCCACACGCTCGCCGATCTCGATACCTGGTCCTTCGCCGGCACCGCGCTCGCCGTGCTCGGTCACCCGATCAAGCACTCGATCAGCCCGCCCATGCACAACGCCGCGCTCGCCGACATGGCGCAGCGCGACCCGCGCTTTTCGACCTGGAAATACGTTCGCTTCGACATCGCGCCCGACGACCTGCCCGTTGCCTTGGTGAAACTTCACGCGCGCGGTTTCGCCGGCATCAACCTGACCGTCCCGCACAAAATCATCGCCTTTGACCGCGTCGCCGCGCTCGACCCCGCCGCGCGCCCCATCGGCGCGGTCAACACGCTCCGCCGCACGCCCGCCGGCTGGCACGGCTACAACACCGATGGCTATGGACTCGCGACCGCCATCCACGAAAGCCTTGGCCTCTCGCTCACCGGCGCGCACGTGCTGCTTCTCGGTGCCGGCGGTGCCGCCCGTGGGGCCGCCGTCGAATGCCTCCAGCGCGGTTGCGCCAGCCTCACGATCCTCAACCGCACGCGTGCCAACCTCGACGCCCTTCTCGCGCAACTCGCCCCGCTCGCCGGCTCCTCCCTCGTAGCGGGGAGCACCAGCGACCCGTCCGTCCCCGCCGGAGCCCTCGTCATCAACGCCACCAGCGCCGGTCTCAAAGCCGACGACCCCATACCGGTAAACCTGCGCGCCCTCGCCCGCCCGGCCGGCGTTTACGATATGATCTACAACCCGCCCGAAACGCGGCTCCTCGCCGAAGCGCGCGCCCTCGGCCTACCCGCCGCCAACGGCCTCGGTATGCTGGTCCATCAAGGCGCGCGGGCGCTCGAAATCTGGAGCGGGGCCGCTGTGCCCGTTGACGTCATGCGCGCCGCCGTCCATTCAGCCATGAAGACCCCCGCATGACCTTCGACTACGCCGAATTCGCCGCCGCCTTCCCCTGGTTTTTCCCTGTCGTCATTGGCCTCTTCGGCGCGATCGTGGGCAGCTTTCTCAACGTGGTCATCTATCGGATGCCACTCGAAAAATCCGTCGTCACCCCCGGCTCCCACTGCGCCTGCGGCGCGCCCATCAAGTGGCACGACAACATCCCGGTCCTCAGCTGGTTCCTCCTGCGCGGCAAGGCCCGTTGCTGCGGTGCGCCTTACTCGTTCCGCTACGCCTTCGTCGAACTCCTCACCGCGGCGCTATTTCTTACGAGCTGGCTGATGTTCCCGCCCGCCAAGGCCCTTTGCGGAATGCTCTTCGTCAGCTGCATGCTCTGCGCCCTGTTCATCGACTTGGATCACATGATCATCCCCGACACCTTCACGATCGGGCTCGGCGTCGTCGGGGTGGTCTTGTCTGTATTCGTTCCATCACTACACGATCAATACGACGGAGTTTTTCTGGTCAGCTCACTGCACTCGGCGGTCATTTCGATGCAGGGCCTGCTGGTCGGTTCGGGCCTGGTGCTGTGGATCGCCCTCATCGCCGAGGTGCTCCTGCGCAAAGAAGCCATGGGCTTCGGCGACGTGAAATTTGTCGGCGCGATCGGCGCGTTCACGGGTTGGCAAGGCGCGGTGTTCGCCGTCTTCGGCGGAGCAGTCGTCGGCACGATCTGGATCGGGATCGCTTGGGTTTGGCAGAAGCTCTCCGGGAAAAAATCGCCGGTGACACCCCGCTCTGAAACCCCCGACGGCCAGGCCGCCGATCTCGGTTTCGGCGTGCAAGTGCCCTTCGGCCCGATGCTGGCCATCGCCGGCCTGCTCCATTTTTTCTGCTTCCAAGACTGGATGGAAAACTACTTCGCCGATCTCGCCGCGATCATCCAGTAGGCCCGCTCAGCCTTCCGAACTGGAGCCGGGACCTCCTGGTCCCGTCCGATTTAGACAGAAGACCAACCACGGGACCGGGAGGTCCCGCCTCCAGCAAGCACCCTCAGAGCACCTCCGCACCCTGCCCCGTGCGCATGTGCAGCACATCGGGGCGGGCGCCATACTTCCTTTCGTAGGCATCCGCCACGACCCGCGCATCGGAGTCGCCAAACTCCGCGTTGGTCAGCGCCATCACGGCGCCACCAAAGCCGCCGCCGGTGAGCCGCGCACCAAACGTGTTCGGCATGCCCGCGAGGGCATCCACGAGGAAATCGAGCTCCTCCGTGCTGTTGCCAAACAGATGTTGCGAACTGCGGTGCGAAGCAGTCAGCAGCTTCCCGACCGCGACCAGATCGCCCTTTTCCAGCGCACCCACGGCCTGGTCAACCCGTGCGATTTCCTCGACCACATGTTTCGCCCGCTTGTAGGCGTCGGCGGACAATTTATCCTTCGACGCCTCGACGTGCGCGGGCGTCGCCTCGACGAGCAACGACACGCCTAACGCCTTGGCCGCTTCCATGCACTCGCGATGGCGTGCCGCGTAGAGCCCATCCACCAACGCGTGTTTGGTGTGGGTGTTGAAAATCCAAAAATGCGCATCTCCCGGCAAGGGCACCGTGTCGAAACGCAGCCCCTTGCAGTCGATGAATACGAGGTGATCGGCCTTGCCGAAACCCGACACGCCTTGATCGAGAATGCCGCACGGCACGCCCACAAAATTATTCTCCGCGTGCTTGCCGATCTTCACGAGCGTCTCGCGATCCGCGCTCTGGCCGGTGATGCCGAGAAACGCCAGGCCCGAGGCGAGTTCGATGGCCGCACTGCTGGAAAGACCCGCGCCCGTCGGCAAGTCCGACATCGCGACGTAATCAAATCCTTGCGGAGCCTGGAGGCCAAACGCCGGCAGCGCCGCGATCACCCCGAGCGGATAATTGATCCAGCTCGCATCGCCCGTTTGCTTCAAACTCACCGCCGCATCGATGGTCACCGTCTCGCCGGTGAACATGCTATAAAAATTCCGCTTCCCGTCCGCGCGCGGCGCGATGGCCACGCATACCCCGCGATCAATGGAGGCGCCGAGCACGGTGCCGCCGTTGTAGTCAGTGTGATTACCGATGAACTCAATGCGCCCGGGCGCCCGGGTGATGACGGACGGCTCGCGACCGTGGATTTGTTGAAAAAGGGCGGCAATTTTCTGTTTCATCGGGGGAGCCTGCCGGAATGCCCTGCCCGCCCCCCTGCCGTCAACGGTCTTTCGCTCACGCGGACCCGAGACCGCCCTACGGTTTCTTCACTCCCTCAAATCCCGGAGGTGCTTCGCCTTGCGCGCCCTTGGTCACAAGTTGGAGCAGATAACTCATCGCCTCCACCCGCGAACTCCCCCGCTGCGCCACCAGTTGATCGCACCGCTTGCTCAATTGATCGGCCATCGTCGCCGCTGCCGCCGGCGTGGGCGCGCCCAGTTTGGTGCAGAGCTGAATCAGTTGTTCGCGTTCGTTCATGGCAGGTCGATGAGCTCGATAAACCCATCGCCACCCGGCTCGGGCGCAAGCAAAGCCGCCGGGTCGAGGCCGAGCTTGTTCACCATCGCGAGTCCGATAAACCCGCCCGCGCCATCCGCCACGGCCGAACGCAATTCGCCGATGCGCCGGTCGCCTTGCAACAACGCCGCTGGCACCGGCGGAGGCACCCGCCCCTCCGCGCGCACCCGCACCAGACGCCGCCGCACGGTGCCCATGGCTTTCAGTCGAGCCATCACCTCTTGACCAAGATAACAGCCCTTGGTGAAGGAAATGCCCACCTCATCCAAACCACCCTCGTTCGGCAAATCGCCCGGCCCGATGTCCGGCGGCACCTTGGGAATACCCCCCGCGATGCGCATCCGCTCCATTTCCTCGGCGGACACCTCCGGCAACCCGGCCGGCACGGTCCCGCCCGCCGGCAGCAGCCACTCAAAACTCGCTTCACCCCCCCGCCGTCCCCGGAAGATGAAGCCGCCACCCGCGCGAATAAACTCCCCTGCCGCCGGCACCGCGCCCGCGTCACCCATCAGCCAGGCCTCCGCTTCGGGTCCGCCCAGCGTGACGCCCTGCCAGTCGGCGCTTACGTCGGTTATGACCACATCATCCGCGATAATATACGCTTCGAGTCGTTCGCGGATGACCCCCGCGCTCCCAAAAAAGCTCACAATCCACACGCTGTCAGGCGCTTCGCGCAGAACAAAACTATCGGCGAGCACCTTCCCCTTCTGATTAAGCCACAACCCATAGGCCGAAGCCAACGATGCGGCGGATCGCAATTCTTGCGTAAACTGACCCTGTAGAAATGTTAACGCATCCTCGCCGGTGACGTGCAGGCAGGCCGACGGACGACAAGCCCCTCGCCAAGAGCCAGCACCGGCGGGATGAGTGAGTTTTTTATCCATTGGTCTGTGGTGGTTTAACAAATAAGTGAGAGATTCTGATATCTTTTTATTGACCAAGATCGCCCAATCACTATTTCTTACAACGTTAGATTAAAACACTTCTCCTGCTTAGCAGGAGTTTTGGGGTAACTAAGAAAGCAAATGGCCGGTCGCTTAGGGGTAGGCGACCGGCCAACTTATTTTTAAAAACTGGGATCTGGTCCGAAACGCACCGCTTCGTTCCCGAAGCGGTTTTTTTGTGTCTCGGCAGGTAGGAGCGCATTTATGCGCGATTGCGTCGTCCCCTCGCCATCGGTCATCGGTCATCGGTCATCGGCCATCGACTATCGACTATCGGCTATCGGTCATCGGCCATCGACTATTGGTCATTGGTCATTGGTCATTGGTCATTGGTCATTGGTCATTGGTCATTGGTCATTGGTCATTGGTCATTGGTCATTCCGAGCGCCGCGCCGCGCGGCACTCGGCAGGCTTGCCCTCGGCACGGCGTTTACGCCAACTTCAGCCCTTTATGCACAAGACGTCCGACCTCAATGTCGTGGAGACTCGCCCCCTCCCCTCGCCCGCCCAGCTGCTCGCCGAGCACCCCAAGACCGAGGCCCAAGCCGCTTTCATCACGCGCTCCCGCGAAGAGATCAACCGCCTCATCTTCACCAGTGACCGTCGTTTCCTTCTGATCATCGGTCCTTGCTCGATTCACGACACCAAAGCCGGCCGCGATTACGCCGGCCGCCTCGCCAAACTCGCGGCCGAGGTCTCCGACCGCGTGATGATCGTCATGCGTGTCTATTTTGAGAAACCCCGCACGACCGTCGGCTGGAAGGGCCTCGTGATGGACCCGCATCTCGACGGTTCGCACGACATCGCCGCCGGTCTCCGCCTCGGGCGCGCCTTTCTCCAAGATGTGCTTAACCTCGGTTTGCCCACCGCCACCGAGTTCCTCGACCCAATTACTCCGCAATACGTCGCCGACCTCGTTTGCTGGGGCGCCATCGGTGCCCGCACCACCGAGTCGCAGACACACCGCCAGATGGCCTCGGGTCTCTCCATGCCCATCGGCTTCAAAAACGGCACCGACGGCAACCTCACCACCGCCGTCAACGCGATCAAAGCCGCCGGCCAACCCCAAACTTTCCTCGGCGTCAGCCTCGATGGCGCCGCCTCCGCCATCGTCACGCGCGGCAATCCCAACTGCCACATCGTGCTCCGCGGTGGTTCCGCCGGCCCCAACTACTCCGCCGAACACATCACCAAAACCGAGCAGGCCCTCACCAAGGCCAACCTGCCGCTCTCGATCCTGGTCGATGCCTCGCACGACAACTCCGCCAAGAAACCCGAGCTGCAACCCGACGTTATCCGCGCCCTTCTCACGCAAATCACCGCAGGCAACACGTCGATCATGGGCGCGATGGTCGAGAGTAACCTCGAGACCGGCAGCCAGACGTTTCCCCAGCCCAAGGAAAACCTCCGCTACGGCGTAAGCATCACCGACGGCTGCATCGGCTGGGAAACGACCGAAAAAATGGTCCGCGAAATCCACACCGCACTCGCTCCCCATTTCGTATAAACGGCTATCAGATTTACCCCACGGCGGGAGGTTCCAAAAACCTCCCGCCTTTTTTTGCGCATCAAAACGCAATCGGTGCGTGTCACCCGCCGCCGCTTTGCTCTAGCATCCGCCCGCTATGAGCAAATCTCCCATTCGCGTCGCCGTCACCGGAGCAGCCGGTCAGATCTCCTACTCGCTCCTCTTCCGCATCGCCTCCGGGGCGATGTTTGGTCCCGACCAACCGGTCATCCTCCAACTCATCGAAGTTCCCTTCGAAAAAGCCATGAAGGCGCTCGAAGGCGTCGCGATGGAACTCGACGACTGCGCCTTCCCCTTGCTCCACGGTATGGTGCTCACCGACGACCCGCGCGCGGGCTTCAAAGACGCCAACTGGTCCCTGCTCGTCGGTGCCAAACCCCGCGGTCCCGGCATGGAGCGCGCCGATCTCCTCAAGGACAACGGCAAGATCTTCATCGGCCAAGGTAAGATCATCGACGAGGTCTCCGCCGCCGATGCCCGCGTCGCCGTCGTCGGCAACCCCGCCAACACGAACTGCATGATCGCCGCCTCGCAGGCCAAGCGCCTCACGCCTGATCGCTTCACCGCCATGGTGCGCCTCGACCAAAACCGCGCCCAAGCCCAGCTCGCCAAAAAAGCCGGCGTTCCCCTCACCGCCGTCAAAGACATCTTCATCTACGGCAACCACAGCCCCACCATGTTCCCGGCCTTCGCCCACGCCACCATCGCCGGCAAACCGGCGGCGGACGTGATCAACGACACGGATTGGCTCAAGGGCCCCTTCCTCGAAACCGTCGGCAAACGCGGCGCCGCCATCATCGCCGCCCGCGGTCTTTCATCCGCCGCCTCTGCCGCCAACGCATTGGTTGATCACGTGCGTTCGCTGGTCACACCCGGCGCGATCCACTCCCTCGCCGTGAAATCGGAAGGCCGCTACGGTTTCGACCCCGAGGTGTGGGCCGGCATGCCCGTGCGCACCACGACCCCCGGCAGCTACGAAGTCATCACCGGCTACGAAATGTGCGACTTCTGCAAAGAGAAGATCGCGCTCACCAACAAGGAGCTCGTCGAAGAGCGCGCCGCCGTCCTCGACATGATCACCGCCTGAGCCGGCGCGAAATTTTGGTTCTGGTTGAAACGGCACCCCGTCACAGGGTGCCGTTTTTGTTTTAAGGTAGGGACGGCTCTCCGAGCCGTCCGCGATCAACTCTCCGCGCACGACCGCCTATGCGGACTCTCGGAGATAAATCTCTACCCCCGCGACCACCTCACAACAGCCCCGCCAGCGCCCGGTCCTTCGTGAGAGCGAAGGCCTTGCGCACCGCCGCGAACGCCTCAACCAACTCACGCGGCGATCCGTTTTTCCCAAAGCGCATCTCCAAGGTCGCGCCGTCGCACACCACCGCCGCATCGACGCCCGCCACCGTCAGGGTGCAATCGCGGTAGTCCGACGGATAATCCACACGCAGTTTCGCGCCCACCCCGGCCTCCGGCGGCTCGTCGTCTGTCTCAGCCGCCTCCAGTCCCTCGACCGCGTCGATGACCGCCTCAACGCGCACCCCTTTTTTCAAGGCAAACGCAATCGCCGAGAACTGCCCCGCGAACAGCGTATCGAACTCCGCCACCTGCAGCAGATCGCCATTTTTCAACGAGTGCAGCGTGCGTGTGATCGTGTAGTGCGCCGGATCGCCCGACTCCAACGCGTAGGCGATTTCCAACGTGAAATCTTTCGCGCTCAACACCGCCAGCGGCGATGTCACATCGAGGCCGAGATCTTTACGCTTATAGCTCAGCGCGGCCTTGGCCCGCTGAAAAAAATCCTCCGCCTCCGCCGACAGCTCCGGCGTGCACAGTTTCGCCAGAAATCCCGACGTCGCGTTGTTCACCGCGTCGGGCACCGTGTGCCGCGATTTATCGAAGCCCCCCAAGCTTTTAAACGCGCCGCCGCCCCGCCCCACCAGGCTCACTTGCGAAATAAACGTGCGCGGATCATCCGCCGACTTTGCCATAAGCTCCAAAGTGAGCGCGCGAACCGCCCGCACCGGAAGTCTAAACCGGGAGGTCCAGACAGATCATGACCCACCACTGCATGAAGAAGGAGTGGAGGTAAGAGCAAGATGCCAGGGCTAAGGTGAGGAGCCCTAAGGGCGAGAAGGGAAGCGGGGGTGAGATTTTTGCGGGAGCGGTTTTTACGA
>JANODO010000226.1:0-1553 GCA_031412735.1 Rariglobus sp.
CTTCAGGGTGCCGCGCTTGACCAGCACGGTGGAGACCGCGCCGCGGCCCCGATCGAATACCGCCGGGTGTTCTCTCGGGCCGACTGGTCCGGCCTCCGACTCGGGTGCGCCCTGGCCCGGCTGGTCATCGCCCGTCTCCCGGACGGCGAACCGATCCGGCTCGTCGGGGACGACACGGTGGATGGGCACACCGGGCGGACCGTATACGCCAAGGCCCGGCACCGGGATCCGGTCCGATCGACCCACACGTACACCGCGTGGCGATACGGGCACGAGTGGGTGGTCCTCGCGGTCCTGGTCAAGTTCCCGTTCGCCGCCCGCCCGTGGGCCCTCCCGGTCCTCATCGACCTATACCGCGACGCGGACGCCGACGCGGCCCGACGACGACCGCACCGGACCCCGGCCCAGATCATGTGCCGACTCCTCCGGTTGCTCATGATCCGCCTGCCGGGTCGCCGGTTCGTGTTCGCCGGGGATTCCGGGTTCGGGAGCCATGAGGTCGCCCGGTTCTGTCACCGGCACCGGTCCCGGCTGACGTTGGTCAGCAAGTTGCACCCCGAGGCCAACCTGTACGACCCGCCCGGCCCGTACAAGGGGGTGGGTCGGCGGCCGGCCAAGGGGGCTCGGCGGGCCAAGCCGTCCCAGGCCGCCGGGCCGGACGCCCGCCGCGAGACCTTGTCGGTCGGGTGGTACGGCGGGGGGCGTCGTGAGGTCGCCGTGGTGGGCGAGGCGGCCCACTGGTTCAAGGCCGGGCACGGGCTGGTCCCGGTCCGGTGGGTGAGCGTCCGGGATCGGACCGGGACGCACCGGGACGAGTTCCTGTTCACGACCGACGTGTCCCTTGGGCCGGCCGATATCATCGGCCACTACTGCGGGCGTTGGAACATCGAGACGACGTTCCAGGAGATGCGTGCCCACCTCGGCCTGGAGACGACGCCGGGGCGGTGCGCAAAGACCGTGACCCGCGCGGCCCCGTGCCTGTTCGGGCTGTACGCGGTGGTCGCCCTGGTGTACGACGCGACGGCACCGGGCGAGCGGGTGGGGCGGGTCGAGTGGCCGGGCAAGGCGACCGCGACGTTCTCCGACGCCCTCGCGTGCGTCCGCCGCCGGATGTGGTCGGAAGGTGTTTTGCCACAGGCCGGATATGGGGCGGGTCTCACGGAACTCCCCGAACCGGTCCGGGAACTCCTGCTGACTACGCTCGCCCCGGCTGCATAGCCCCACACGAATCGGCACCAGCCGAGCTCAGAGGACTCCGCTGGCCCGGAGGCATCGACGCAGGCCCGTGAGCAATTTGTGTCCTGAGATTGTGCGAGTACCTGAAACCGCGCGGCACGCTACGGAGGTCGATCGATGCCGATCTGGTTTTACTCGAAGAGTCCCGAATACGGGTGGCTCTCCAATTTCTCGGAACATGCATTCACGTTAGACAAGGTCCGGTGGCCCAGCGTAGAGCACTTCTACCAGGCGCAGAAGTACGCCGGGACGGACGCCGCGGAGCGGATCTGCCGAGCCGACTCGCCGCAGAAGGCCCGCAAGCTCGGACAGGACCG
>JANODO010000227.1:0-2464 GCA_031412735.1 Rariglobus sp.
AGAGACGAAAAATCGCGCGGTGGGGAGCGCGATAAAATCAGACGCTCACCGCCCGGAAGGGCGTGGCGAAAACCTGAAACAAAGAACGAAAAGTAAAAAAGTCAAAAGACAGGCCGCGCAAAAGCACGGCCTGTCTCGAAAACTGAAGACGATTTAGATCGTTAAACGCCAAGTGGTTACTTGAGTTCGACCTTGGCACCAGCGGCCTCGAGCTTCTTCTTGATCTCTTCGGCGTCGGCCTTGGAAGCGCCTTCCTTGACGGGCTTCGGTGCGCCTTCGACGAGATCCTTGGCTTCCTTAAGGCCCAGGCCGGTGATGGCGCGGACTTCCTTAATGACGCCGATCTTGTTCGCGCCGGCCTCAACGAGGATGACGTTGAATTCGGTCTTCTCTTCGACGACGGCGGCAGCGGCGCCACCAGCGGGAGCGGCAGCGACGGCAGCGGCGGCGGAAACGCCCCACTTGCCTTCGAGGTCTTTAACGAGGTTAGCGAGTTCGAGAACGGGCTGGGCGGACAGCCACTCGATGACTTGGTCTTTGGTGATATTGCTCATGGTATTAACTTTCCTGGAGAAACTAGCGGTTTCGGGAGTGAAACACGTTTAAGGGACGTATCCCCTAGCCTGCTCCTGTGGATTTTTGGGCTTTTTGAAGGCACTGGTTTCATCAACCAGCACCTTCTCAAAATGGGTGGGTGATTAGGCGGCGGGTTGCTCTTTTTTAACCTTGGCGTCGAGGACGCGAACGAAGGACGCAGCGTTGCTGGTGAGCAAGCTGAGGAACTGCGAACGGAGGACGTTGAACGGAGGAAGATCGGCGATCACGGCGAGTTGTTTCGCGGTGAAGATCTTCTTCTCCAAAACGCCCACCTTCACCTCAAGCTTTTGCTTCTTATCAAAGAAAGACTTGAGGATCTTCGCAACGCCGGCCGGGTTCTTGCCGCCAACGAGAATGGCCGTCGGGCCAGCCAGCGTGGACGCTTCGAACTCGGGCAGACCGAGGGCCTTGGCGGCCACGCGGAGGGAACTGTTCTTGACGACGTGGAACTCGGCTTTTTCAGCGGCAAGGCTGGCGCGGAGTTCGGCGACATCGGAAACGGTGACCTTCGAGAAATTGGCGAGGATGACGTAGTCGGACTTCTTAAGGTGCGACTCGACTTCGGTGATCAGGTATTGTTTTTCGGCTCTCATGGGTAGGGTTCCGATTAGTATTTGCTGAATTCGGTGGAGGCGATACGAACGCCGGGGCTCATCGAGGACGAGATACCGATGCTCTTGATGTAGTTACCCTTGAAAGATGAAGGCTTAGCCTTGCTGATGGCCTCGAGGACCGCCTGGGCGTTCTCAAGGATCTGGGCGCTCGTGAAGGAGCGCTTGCCGATGCCGACGCCGATGTTGGCGGCCTTGTCCATCTTGAACTCCACGCGACCAGCCTTGACGGCCTTGATGCCAGCGGGAATGTCGTCGGTCACGGTGCCGGACTTCGGGTTGGGCATGAGGCCCTTGGGACCGAGGACGCGGGCGAGCGTGCGGACCTGCTTCATGGCTTCGGTCGTCGCGATGGCGACGTCGAAGTCGAGCCAGCCTTCGCTGACCTTCTTCATGAGCTCGACGAGACCGGCTTCGTCCGCACCGGCCTTGAGGGCGACCTCAGGGGAATCGGTGAAAACGATCACGCGGACCTTTTTGCCGGAGCCATTGGGCAACGGGGTGGTGCCGCGCACCATCTGGTCGCCTTGCGTGGCGTCAACGCCGAGACGAATCGAAAGCTCGACGGTTTCGTCGAACTTGGCCTTGGGGAACTTGGAGAGGACTTCCACGGCTTCAGCCAGCGGATAACCTTTCGTGAGATCAGCGCTTTTCACGGCGCTGACGTAGCGTTTGCTTTGTTTTTCGGGCATTAGATACTCCTTGCGGTGTTAACGTCCTTGGTAGGACTCCCGCGTTGAGTGGTTTTTGTTTCGGACGGGAAATTAGTCGACGACTTCGATGCCCATGTTGCGGGCGGTGCCGGCGATGATCTTGATGCCAGCGGCTTCGTCGTTGGCGTTCATGTCGGCCTTCTTGAGCTTCCAGATTTCGGCGAGTTGCTTGGTGGTGACTTTGCCGACCTTGTCCTGATTGGGCTTGGCAGAGCCAGAAGCGACGTTAGCGGCCTTCTTCAGGAGAACGGACGCCGGGGGGCTCTTGAGGATGAAGGTGAAACTCTTGTCGGAGTAGACCGTGATGACCACGGGCAGGATCATGCCGTTTTGGTCCTTGGTCTTGGCGTTGAATTCTTTGCAGAACGCCATGATGTTGACGCCTTGGGCGCCGAGTGCGGGACCGACGGGGGGCGCGGGATTAGCGGCGCCGGCGGGCAGTTGGAGACGGATGTAACCTTGGATCTTCTTGGCCATGTGAGTAAGTGAGTTGGCGGGTGTTTATTGACGTGTTTTGCTGAACGTCGGCGGTGTCAAAGAGGG
>JANODO010000228.1:0-41548 GCA_031412735.1 Rariglobus sp.
CGCAACCCCAATACCGCCAACTACCAACCCCAGTATCAAACGTATAGCCTTCATTATAGTGCATCAGGAGAAAGAGAACCACTCCCCCTCAGCCTGTGCACTGGGTGTTAGACTGCGCCGAGTTCGGCTTTGAGTGCCAAATCAACCCCAGATGGGCATAGGACGGTTCTCTCGACAGAGCCCACTTTCTTGGCAGGTTTACAAAAAAGCTCACAGAACACGCTCTTACCGCCGCCGAGCCACAAGCAACAAGCTCACCCCAAACGGGAGGGGAATGCTCAACTTGGAAAGCCAGACCAACTGCATGCGCAAGAATGCGTTGATCAAACGCGGCGGCACCCGATCTTCCGCGCGCTGCGTTTGAATCATCCCGGGAAGCCACCGCCGACAACGTCGCACCAGCCACACTACAGGGAACACAGGAACATTTGTATAATTCAGATGCACCAACTCCCAATCCCGCTCGGGAAAGAGCGCTCGTAGTTCATCCCGATCATACCGACGATAGTGATGCAACGCCTCATCCCAATCACTCCATAAACTTTTGCTGGCAGGAACAGTTACCACCATCACCCCCCCGGGCTGAAGCAGCCTACTGAACTGATCCACGGCATCCGAATCTTTCTCGATGTGCTCGAGCACATCGAGTGCCGTAAGATACTGAAGCGATGCGTCAGGCAAAGGTATCCCGCGAGGCCCGAACATAACGACTTGCTCCCGCTGGAATCGCAGGCGCAACAAGCGCAAGGAGTCCTCGTGATCATCCAATACAAGCACCCGACAATACTCTTCCATTTCCTTCGCAAAAAGTCCCGTGCCAGCTCCACAGTCTAGCAGCACGTCACCGGCCGACGGCTGACGCACATGCAGCAGCCACCAGCGCACCAACTCACGCTTGCCTGCGTAATACCAGTGAACGCCTTCGACTCGCTCCAGATTAATATACTCGTCTGAATTCATACGGTCTCTTTGGGTGCCTTGATCGGTAAAACCCCGAAAGAAAGGCGTGGGAAAAAAACCATGACCGAGTCCTTGATAAACTTTGCTAAAAAACAAAGCAGGCACACAAAAAACCCCAACACTAAAGGCTGTTTACAGATTACATATACATCCATGAAATTCATGATTTCCACCTCTCCACCATTCACAGCCAATAACAAGAAACCTGCTAAAACTGATGTATCCGCCCACAACATAAACAGCATTAACCCGGCAGTCACCCGAACCAGATGAACAACCCTGCGAGGAACATTTGAATCGCGAGCACATCGCCACAAAAACGGCCCTAGCATGATGCAAAAAATAAGGCGATACACATAACTCGAACCGGCGAAATAACAGCCCGTGAGCAAAGCAGATCCAAGCACGAATCCAAGCCACTCCCTGGGATACCGCACACTCACATCACACCGGCCGAACCAGCGCCACGGCCGACAGACCAGTATAATTGCACACGCAACCACAAAGGCGACGAATACCGAAAACCGCCCCCCCAGACCAAACCCTGTAAACAGCTGATCCGCGCCAAACGAGATTATCCCCACAGGCGCCGGCACCACACCACTGACAGACAGCAAATCTTGGTGCTCATGATAAAGGAAAGCGAGCAGCAAAGCCCCCGCCACAATCACGCGCACCATTATCCAGCCCCGCTTTCTACCTGCTATAACCATTATCGCCGCAACTGCAGGATAAAATTTCAAGGCGGTTGCCACCATCACCGGGGCGATAGCCAATGATCTAACCCATTCGCGCCGGCTGGACATCATTAAAATAACCGGCATCAGCAGCAGGAAAATAAACAAATCATTATTAGCGCGTTCCACCCCGAGCACAATTGAGCCCGACGCAATAATAGCAAAATACCAAACCGTTTCTCCTGCGGAGCGTGGAGCCAGCCACAGCATTGATGAAATGAGGAATCCGGACACAAACACCCCCCCAAGTAAAAAATTGTGTTCGCGAGTTATGCCCAGCTCCGACAATCGTAACCACAGACGAGAGTAAACATGCGGCCGCCCCATTACATCAAAGGGATTACTTGAGTGAACATCCAAGCCTGCCGCCGCCGCGTCATTGGCGGCAACTATCGCATGACTGTCCAAGAACCAGCCCCAAAAATGGTGCACCCCCAAAAACCGAAACATCTCTGGAAACAAGGCAAAAGAAAGATAATAACCGATCGTAAGCGCAATAAACTTAAAACGCCACTCGCGGCCACATCCCACGCGTGTTGATGTCGTGATGCTGCCTCCTGATTCAGCTATGGGGTTCGACATTAAAGAAGGTTTCAAGTTAGTGCCCAGCAAGTTTAAGCGTGTCAACCCCCCTTTGGGCGGACACCATTCACCATTCTAGCCCTCCCATCATGACACCTCCTCTTGGACACCTTTCCGAACAGCATATCGAAGCTATTAGGGAATACTTTAACACCCACCCAAAGCATTCGACGCCCGCCGCACGTAGTTATCGCCGCCTTCTCGCCCATTATTACAACCTACTCATTCCACCCTCCGCGTCTGTGCTAGAGGTAGGCTGCGGCGACGGCGATCTCCTTGCCCAACTCAATGCTGCCAAGAAAACTGGGATCGATCTTTCCGAAACCCAACTCACCCGCGCCCGCGCTCGCTTACCAGACGGGGAATTCATTCTTCAAGCCGGAGAGACGCTTGATCTGCCCGGGCGCACCTTCGATGTCATTATTTTGTCCGAAACCCTTGCTCTTGCCGCAGACGTCCAGCGCTTGCTTGAGCGACTGGCCACCGTAGCCTGCCCGGAGACTCGGCTGATCATCAACTCTCACAACAATTTGTGGCGCCCTACCTTTGCCGTCGGCGAGTGGCTCGGCCTCCGCACCCCCGTGCCCTCTGCCAATTGGCTATCTTCTCGCGATGTCGCAAACTTTCTAGACCTATCCGACTGGGAAACCATCAAGCGTCAGCCCCGCGTCCTTTGGCCTCTCGCCACCCCCGTTCTAGCCCCGCTCATAAACCGCTGGATTGCTCCGTTCTTCCCATTTGCCAATTTGGCTATTTTCACGATCGCTCGACTTTGCGCCAAGCCATTAGGCCACACGCTTTCGGTTTCTGTGATCGTCCCAGCCCGCAATGAAGCCGGCAACATCGAAGCGGCCGTCCTCCGCACGCCCCAAATGGGTTTGTGGACAGAGATGATCTTCATTGAAGGCCACTCCCGCGACAACACCTGGGATGAGATCGAGCGGGTGCGAGCCGCCTATCCTGAGCGCCGCATCACTACCCTGCGCCAGACCGGTAAAGGCAAAGGCAATGCCGTGCGCGAGGCTTACGCAGTCGCGACGGGTGACATACTCATGATCCTCGATGCAGACCTCACGACGCCACCAGAGGAGCTCCCTAAGTTTTACGATGCTATTGCGACCGGCAAAGCTGAATTTGCCAACGGTTGCCGGCTCGTCTACCCCATGGAAAAAGAAGCCATGCAGTTCCTCAATATGATCGCTAACCACTTTTTTGGCGTGGCGTTTTCATGGCTACTCGGCCAGCGCGTGAAGGACACCCTCTGCGGGACCAAGGTGCTGACCCGTAAACACTATTTGATGATCGCAAAAAACCGCGCCTATTTCGGAGACTTTGATCCCTTCGGTGATTTCGATCAACTCTTTGGGGCAGATAAACTAAACTTAAAAATACGCGATATTCCCATTCGTTATCGCGAACGCACCTACGGCACAACGAACATTCAGCGCTGGAGCCACGGTTTACTGCTATTCCGAATGCTCGCCTTTGCCGCGCGAAAACTGAAGTTTGTATAACTGCGACAGAAACATCTTGATCAACAGCAATTACGGCAGCATTTCATAAATCCTTCGCCCATAGGCTTCAGGGCTTTCATCGATAGTTGAAGGCACCCATGCAGGAACTTCATTTTCGTTAGCACTCAAAATTCGCGCCACGACTATTCGATTAAAGGGATCTAATTGTATAATTTTTAAATTCTCAAACTTATTCCCCTCGAAGGGCTTCATGGTTATGTCGCCCTCCCATCGACCATTTGCGGCATTACGTTTATAATGAAAAACCACGAGCACGTTCTCATATAAATCAAATTCAACGGCTTGCTGGATGCGTTTAATTGAATGAATCCCCTTACTCGCGTATCCATAATTCAAGTAGGGCAAAGAGGAGCCCGCAATAATCAAAGACCGTTTCCACGGGTCGTATTGCTGGATAAACTCAATGCTCCGGGCCAGCATGAATGCCGGCATTAACTTATTCGTGGCCTTCGCGGCGGCAGCGTCCGGCACGGCAAAAAATATCACGTTTCCAAGCGCCACCAACGCCGCAACCTTAAAGAATCGAGCCTGCCTAGCCTCTTCCCAACCCTTCACAATATAATTTATAGTCAGTGCAACTGACCAAGAAAAAAGAAACCACAAAGGCAAGGTGAAACGAGAAACTAGCGGATCGTCCCAGCGCCCCCAGCCCAAGCCCATAAGTATACAGACATTAACGAAAACGATGCCTCCGACCACTAGCCAAGCCTGAGCATCTGCGCCCAACTCGTGCCGCGAAAGTTCCCGACGTAGAGCTAAAGGAAGGATAATCAAGGACAACACACCCGCCAACGCTAAAATCGGCGAATTGGTTCCTCCTCGGTCCGGATCAAACAGGAAAGCCACCGCATGCTCGAGATTGGGCCGAAAATTCGACCAGTTCCAATACTCCTCCTTTGACATTTGGAAGAACGCCTCGGCCGAGTTAAAAACACCGTTAGAGAACAACGCGGGCAAAGCAGCCAGGGGCAATAACATTATGATGTTAGGAAATTGACCCAAGCGCTTCTCTCGGATTCTGGACCACCATGCGTCCCCGGCAGTAACACCGCTTGTCCGCCACCACACTATCAACCAACAAAAACACGGAACGGTTATGTAAAGTAGTGATTCATAACGGAGGTTCGCCAAACCCATCGACAAAAAGCCAACCGTGACTAAGGCACCCGAACGCTGATCGCGTAGATATTGCACCACTGCTCCCGCCAGCAATATAATCACGGTCAAATTTAGCAGATCGAAACCTCCACTTGTGGCATTTTGCGCCACGAGTGGAACGCCAGCTACTAAAAGCGCTAACAGAGCCCCGCGCCATCGCCCACCGATTAACCAACCCAAGCGATAACACGCCAAAAGAGCGGTCACTGTCAGGGCCACGTTGAGCGCAAACACATTAGCAGGCCTGTAGCCTGTTACATTATGGAGAAGGGATAGGACAAAAGGATAAAATATTGGCCGCTTATCTACGGCATGTCCAATGGTTGTCACCGTCCCCCAGTATAAACGCCCCTCAGTCGGCCATCCTGACAGATGCTCGTAATGCATGCTCCGCGAGATTCCCAGAAGCACATGTTCATCAAAATTAATCCTGAACAAGAAACGCTCGTGGGTGCACAGCAGCAGAGTCAGCGCTATGATTAGACTCCAAACCCAAGGCCCCTGTGCATACATCCACTTTCCCACTCGGGGCCATAATCCATCCCGTATCGTATGCGCAAAAGACAACGCGGTTACAGCAATAAAGAACCAATACCCGAGGTGCAACACGCCCCAGCTCATTTGAGCTGCGTCGAGCCAACAGAACCGGGCACCAAACACGGCCAGTGACCCTACCACCGCCACTCCAATCTTTTCGCTCGCCTTCATTAAAAGTAAAAAGAAAAAGCTGCGCACAAGCGGGCGCAGCTTTCGAACCGAAATCTAAAAACAAATTACCTGATCACCTTAGTGCCACCGCCTTGAAGGCTAGCCGTGCCCACTTGAGCATTCTCATCGAAGACGATGGTGCCATAGCTGGCGTTCCGGAGCATGAAGGTCGAACCCTGACGCACTAAACCCGCATTGATGTCAGTGCCGTCAACATAACTATTACCGCTGCCCAACTGCTTGAGAAAACCACGTGCCGTTGGGGAGGTTTCTGCGTTCACCAAGACAGTGTAACCTACTTGGGTTATACCCTGCTCAAGAAAGTATTGAGCGGCAGCCGACGCGACTTGGCGGGCGTCGTTGACGAGGGTCTTTTCTTGCGAGGACTGACGGACCTTTTGGAAGGCGGGGATAGCCATGGCGGCGAGCAGACCAATGATGACAACGACGATCATGATTTCGACAAGGGTGAAGCCCTTGTTGGAACGAATATTTTTCATATGAATCCTATGTAGTTTGACGTTAAGGCTCAAATGCGAGCAGTAGAAATATCAACTACCTTAAAGCGCTATCGGGCAAGCCGGAACTTGTCAGGAAGTGGTAAACAACGCCCCCCGCGTAGGGGATTTTACTTAGTTTTCTTCTTCCCCACCACCTTCTTGGCCACGGCAGCCGCTTTCTTGGGAGTTGAGACCGGTGCTTTTTTCTTGGCGGCTACTTTCTTGGTCACTGCCTTCTTCGTGACTTTTTTGACGACCGCTTTTTTAACCGCCGCTTTTTTGGCGGAGGGCTTGGGTGCCTTTGCCACTTTGGGCTCCGCGATCAACGTCGCGACATCCAGCACCTCTGCGTCCTTCCAAAGCTTCTCCAACGCGTAATTCGCCCGCTGCTCCGGGGTAAACAGGTGCGTCATGATTTGGTAGGCATCCACCACCGTCCAACCGCTACCATACGTCCCCACTTCCATACCGGCGATGGGTTGCTTCACCGCATCGAGCACGCGTTCCACCTCGATGCGTAAAGCGCGCAGGTGCGGCTCGGAGTTACCCGTGGCGAGCACGACGTAGTCGGTGATCGTGGATTTCGCGCCCATCTTGAGCACGCGCAAATCGCCCACTTTCTTTTCATCGAGGGCGCGAACCAACTGCTTGAGCAACGTAAACGTGGAATCGGATTGAGACAGGTTAGACATGTTTGGAATCAGCGATAGAGGCCGGTTTCGCGGATATACTCAACCGTCTTGTGCGGGATCAGATAATCAACCGGCAGTCCCGCCTTCACACGCTCCCGCACTTCCGTCGAACTGATCGCCATCAAGTGCCCTTCGCACCAGCGCAAGCGAAGCCCGGGGATTTTCACGCTTTGACCAACCGCTGATCCGGGCCGCGCCAGCACGACAAACTCCACGTGCTTCACCAGCTCGCCGATCTCGCGCCACAGGTGCAGTCGCTCAACTTGGTCCGCACCGATTACCCACGCCAATTCGTCCGCCGGGAACAGCATTTGGAAGTGCCGCACCGTATCGATCGTGTAACTCACTCCGCCCTTCAGCACCTCGTAATCGGAGATTTCGAAACGGGTGTCATCCCCCACCGCTGAGCGAAGCATCGCCAGCCGCGCCTCGGCTGAAGCCTGCACGACACTCGGTTTCAGAGGTGCCTGCGCAGTTGGCACGAACACCAACCGATCAAGCCCCCCGCGCTCATAAGCATCCTGCGCCGCCGTCAAATGACCAAAGTGCACCGGGTCAAAACTCCCCCCCATAAAACCGATCTTCATGGTCGGGAAGCAATCACCCCCGCCCACCCGCCCGCAAGCGCTTACGCTCCACCGTAGGCTGCGAGCTCGCTCGCGCTCCGACCTCAGACTCCCCGTTTTCGATCCGCGCCTGCAAGCAGGCCGCCTACACCGAATTTTCGATCCTCATCATTTAAGTTTCAAGTTTTCGGCCTTTTTCAGCCTTCAAGTTTCAGGTCTCAGCCCTCAGGTTACAAGTTTCCCTGCCCACCTCCACGCATGAGCTTCGACTTCGACTCCGTCCCGCAGCGCCTCGGCACCGACTCCCAAAAATGGCAGAAATACGCCGGCAAGGACATCCTCCCGCTCTGGGTTGCCGACATGGATTTCCGCTCCTCGCCCGCCATCATTGCAGCCCTGCATGAACGCGTGAACCACGGTATTTTTGGCTATGCCCGCCCGACCGCCGCAACCGTCTCCGCCGTGACCGACGCCCTTGCCGCGCGCTACGGTTGGACCATCGACCCGGCATGGATTGTCTGGCTCCCAGGCCTCGTCTGCGGGCTGAACGTCACATCCCAAGCCTTCGCGCAACCCGGCGAGGAGGTGCTCACGCTCACCCCGGTGTATCCGCCGTTCATGACAGCGCCGAAAAACAGCGGACGCGTTGCCGTCACCGTGCCGTTCACGCTCACCCCTGCCTCCGCCGCCCAGCCCGCCCGGTGGATGATCGACTGGGACGCGCTGGAACGCGCCGTCACGCCCAAGACCAAGCTCTTCTTTCTCTGCAACCCCCACAATCCCCTCGCCCGCGTCTGGCGACGCGACGAACTCGTGCGCCTCGGTGAGTTTTGCGCCCGCCACGACCTCGTGCTCTGCTCCGACGAGATCCACTGTGATCTCATCTTGGACGAGTCGCTGCCACACATCCCGACCGCCACGCTTTCGCCCGAGATTGCGGCCCGCAGCATCACGCTCATGGCACCCAGCAAGACCTACAACGTCCCCGGCCTCGGCACCTCGTTTGCCATCATCCCCGACGCGATCCTCCGCGCCCGGTTCGTCCGCGCCACGGCCGGCATCGTCGCCGAGGTAACCACACTCGGTTTCGCCGCCTGCGAAGCTGCCTACCGCGACAGCGAACCTTGGCGCCAGGACCTCCTCGCCTACTTGCGCGGCAACCGCGATTTCATCCTCGAGTGGATCGCCCGTGAACTGCCCGGCCTCCACATCGCGGCGCCCATCGAGGCCACCTACCTCGCCTGGATCAACGTCGAGTCGCTCAACCTCGCCGACCCCATCGCCCACTTCGAGCAACACGGTGTTGGCCTAAGCGAGTGCGCCTTTTTCGGTGCCAAACGCGGCACCCACGTGCGCCTGAACTTCGGCTGCCCCCGCGCCACCCTCGCCGAAGCGCTTCACCGAATAAAGAACGCCGTCGACGCCCT
Source organism: Rariglobus sp. (assembly GCA_031412735.1). GTDB lineage: Bacteria > Verrucomicrobiota > Verrucomicrobiia > Opitutales > Opitutaceae > Rariglobus. The sequence continues at coordinate 8,866 of JANODO010000228.1, forward strand.
CAACACCTCCCCGTAGGCCGCGAGCTTGCTCGCGCTCCGAGTGCATTTCCCCTCACGCCCAACGTGCTCCGAGTTGCCTGATCGCTCGCGCCCCCCGAACCGCGCCTGCAAGCAGGCTGCCTACTTGCGGAGACGATTTTCCGTCGAGTGTCGGGTCGGCACCCCGCCTACTCCAGAATCCGCCGCGCCCACTCCGGGTTCGGCAGCGGCGTCGGCCGGTAAGTCCCGAAGAGCCGATACCGCAATCGCGCCACCACTCGGTAAACCCCGTCCCGCCACGACGCCGGCACCACCCGCAGCACCCGAGCAACGCGCCCGCAACTTCCACCCATTGACTCCATCGCGCGCAGCGCCCCGGTGCTGCGCAACGCATAGCCCGGCTGCGCACCCGTCGCCTTCCCTTCGGCCTGCCCCGCCTGTGCGCCCACCCCGGACTGCGCCGTCGCGAGGTCATCAATAAACACGAGGCTGTCGAAATCCTCAGTGTCCATCCCGAGACGGCGCAACACCGCTTGGCCCGTCCGCCCTTGCAACGGCGCAAACGCCATCACCCCGCGTCGGTCGTGCTTCAGCATCAAGCGCACGATCCGGTTACACAGTCCACACTCCCCATCATAGAGCAGGACAGGCTGCGCGAGCGTCTTCATGCCCCACTCTGCTCCAACCCGCCCCGCATTCGCCAGCCCTTCTTGCTTTGCCGTCTGAACGCTTGAAAAAGCATAACCTATTAGGTTAGCCTTGGGGTATGGATCACTCTCAGCCTTCCTTGCCCTACACGTTGCAACTCTGGGGTGAACTCGGGGCGGCGGCCTTGGTCGCCTCGGAAACCGGAGCCCGGCGCGCCTACGACGCGCTTCGCCCGAAACGCCAACAGGTCGGGGGCCTCTCCCGCCATCCCGGCCACGAGACTCCTCTTTGGAACGTGCTCGCCACCCAGCTCAAAGCCCGCCTCACCGCCTACGGGAGCAAGGCCCGTCTCGCCCGCCATCTCGGCATCCCGCCGCAACGCCTGTCCGATTACCTCGCCGGCCGCACCCGCCTGCCCGACGCCGAAATCACCCTCCGCCTAGCCCACTGGCTCTGTGAAGTCGCCGATGGCCGTGACCCGTCGCTCACGTTCGCCGCCCCCGTGAAACGCGGCCGCCCTCCCACCCAAGCGCCTCAGCCCTAAATCCATCCAAGGGAGGGACGACCTCCGTGTCGTCCGGTTCGAGCCTTTTCAACCGCCGCACGCCGATCCGGACGACACGGAGGTCGTCCCTCCCTTTTCGGTCCGCCGCCCGGTTTTGCGTTTGTCGGCGCGACCCAGGCCCCCAACGTCCTCGCCACTCAGCCACGTCATGCGCATCGGTCCGCACACGCTTTCGTCAAATCTCTTCCTGTCTCCACTGGCCGGATACACCAATCTGCCCATGCGCCTGACCGTGCGGGAACTCGGCGGGCTCGGCTGGGCCACCACCGACCTGGTCAACGCCCGCTCCCTCATCGAGCGCAACCGCACCGCCCTCAAGCTGGTCGAATCCTCCCCCGAAGATCGCCCGCTCGCCATCCAGCTCTTCGGCTCCGTGCCCGAGGAGATGCGCGACGCCGCCGTCATCTGCGAAGAGATGGGTGCCCAATCCGTGGACATCAACATGGGTTGCCCCGTCCAGAAGGTTGTCAAAATCGGCGGCGGCTCCGCCATGATGACCGAGCTCGATAAAACCGCCTCGCTCGTGCGCGGCATGATCGCCGCCGTGACAATTCCCGTCACCGCCAAGATGCGCCTCGGCTGGGACGACGACAACCTCACCGCCCCCGACCTCGCCCGCGTGCTCGAAGACGCCGGCATTGCCGCCATATTTGTCCACGGTCGCACCCGCGCCCAAGGCTTCAGCGGCACCGTCAACCTCGTCGGCATCCGTTCCGTCGTGCAGGCCGTGAAGTCGATTCCGGTCATCGGCAATGGCGACGTGACCACCCCCGAAGCCGCCCGCCACATGATCAACGAGACGGGCTGCACCGGCGTGTCGGTCGGCCGCGGCGCGTTTTACGACCCGTGGATTTTCCGCCGCACCGACCACCTCCTGCGCACCGGCGAGCTGCTGCCCGAGCCCACGTTTGAAGAGCGCCTGCGGGTCATGCGCCGGCACTTTGACCGGTATTGCGAGTTCTACGGCGAGGAGAACGGCGCCAAGTTCTTCCGCAAAGTCGCCCCGTGGTATGCGAAGCGTTTCGGCCCGGCCAAGCCGTTCAAGGCGCGCATCATCACGATCAAATCACGCGCCGACTTCGACGCGGCCGTGGCGGAGTTCCTGGAATGGCGCCGCCCGTTCTGCGATGACCGCGGCGTATTGAAACCTCAATACACGCCGGAGCGAATGATCGCCTCCTTCATGCGCGACCCCGACGACCCGGTATTCGCCCGCGAGTCGATCCCCGTGCCCAAGGGCCCGGTGGACACTTGGTAGCCGTCACGCTTTTCCCTGGAGACGGGGTCTCCCGACCCCGTTCCGGTTCCGGCTCCGTTCCGAATCCGGCTCCGGTTCCGACGGGACCGGGAGGTCCCGGCTCCATAATCCACCGGCGTCGTCAGCTTCGAGTATTCGGGCAACGCTGTCCGTGTGCCTAGTAACCCTTGCCGGCCAGCATGCCGGTGTCGTCGCGGAACATCACCTGCTTCCTCTCCCCGTCGAGGCTTTCAAAGGTGATGCCCGCTGTGGCATCGACCATATCGCCAGGGCGGAAAAGGCGTCCGTTGATGATCGCGCGCGGCGCGGCTCCGCTCACGACGCCGGTGATACGCACCTCATCAATCCACGCCCTGAACGCCGGCGTCATCACCAGGCGGACAGGGGCGTCCTTCTGCGCCGCCGCCGCAGCAGCGGCGGCGGCAGCGGCCACTTCGGCAGGTGAAGGTGGCAGCGGCTCAATCTTAAACGGAGAAGCCGGCCGCACCGGCTTTGGAGCCGGTGCCGGAGCCGGTGCCGGTGCCGGTGTCGGCGTTGGCGTTGGCGTTGGCGTTGGCGTCTCCGAACCCGGAGAGGTTGCAGGCAGCGGCGCCACGGGGGCCGGCGGGCGAATAGCAGCCACTGGCACGGGGGCACTTTGACCCATCAGAACGAAATAGGCCGCGCCTGCGCCCAGGACGGAAACCAGCGCGACCAACAAGAGCACCAGGCGGGACTTATTTTTTTTGGCGGCCGGTTTGACTCCCGATTCCGCAAAAGAAGGGGACGCAGCCAAGTGCGGGAGCGGAGGCGTTGAAGCCCCGGGGAGAACGACGGGCGCGGCGGACATTGCGGGCGCAACACCCTCGTCCAAGGGCAGATCCGCAGAGACGGGAGGCGGCGGTGCGCCAAACGCCGGCGGCTTCACCCCCACAGCGGGCGCATTGGCCGACGGCACCGCCGGGCCAGGCGCGCTTGGAGGCGCCGAAGCCACACCCGCGTTTGGAGCGCCAGACTCAACCGCCCTGAGGCGTAGCCGGGGAATGCCGACCGGGTCCCCTGCACGCGGAACGGCCGGCGCGGGTGGTGCGGCGGCGGCTGCGACGGGGTCAACCGGATCAATCGATGGAAGCGGGGCGACGGGTTTGGCGACGGGTGCGCTTACCGCTTGGGCCTCGGGTTCGGCGGCGAGCTTCGGCTTCAGCCGAAAGCGAGAAGGCGCTTCAGTCGGAGGGACCACAGCTGCGGAAGACTCGGGCCCCGGCTCGAGCGCAGAAGCGGGCGCGGGCGGTTGGGCGGGATTGGCCGGAGGCTGGTCGGTTGGGGTGATTACCGGCGGCAGGGCCACGGCGGCAGGTGCAGGGGGCGCGGTGACGGGAACCGGCTCGTCGTCACGCTTGCGCGGGCGCAACCGCAATTGGGGAGGTTCGTCGCTCATTTAGATGGAAGAATGGGAGTTTTTGCACCGAGCGAAATATAAATGTGGGCGTCCAAACCCTTCACCAAAAATTAACGCCCCGCGTGATCATGCCTTCTTCACGCGCACGGCCCGCAGGCGACCGGCGTTGACCGTGCGGCAAATCTCGCAGGTGAGCCCGTCGCAACCGCGCGCCATGCAGTGCTCGCGGCCGTAGAAAATGATCCGCAGGTGCAACGCGTTCCACTGCTCGCGCGGAAAGAGTTTTTTCAGATCCCGCTCGGTGCGCACGACGTCGGCTCCGGCCTTCGTGAGCCGCCAGCGCTGGGCCAGCCGGTGGATGTGCGTATCGATCGGGAACGCCGGCACACCAAACGCCTGCGCCATCACGACGGAGGCGGTTTTGTGGCCGACGCCGGGCAGCGCTTCGAGTTCCGCAAACGTGCGCGGGACCTCGCCGCCGTGGTTTTCCAGCAAGAGTTCGGACAGTCGATGGATCGCCTGGGCCTTGCGCGGCGCGAGCCCGCACGGGCGGACGTGGGCGTCGATTTGGGCGACGGAGAGTTTCGCCATGGCGCGAGGGTTATCGGCTTTGGCGAAGAGGCCGGGCGTCTGGAGGTTGACGCGTTTGTCGGTGCATTGCGCCGAGAGGAGCACCGCGATCAGCAGCGTGTAGGGACTCGTGTGATCGAGCGGTATGGGCGTCTCGGGATAAAGCGCGGCGAGGCGGGCATCAATGTAGGCCGCGCGAGCGGCGGGCGTCGAAAATTCAGATGCTGGCAAAGACGACATTCACGCACACCAAGACTACCGCCCCGCAGTCGTCAATGATCGTAAGCCGCCACCTGCGGCGTGGTCTTCACCGGCTTTTCCTCGGGCAACTCCTCCACCAGCGTGCGGATGATCGGTGCGATCCCCGTCGGACTTGTCGGCGGGAAAAATACCAGACTCACCCTATCACGCTCGCCGAGGTGAAACGTATGTCTTCCGCTCACCACCCAACCGTCGCCACTCTGCGCCGCGAGGCGTAGCTCGACGGTTCCCTTCACCGGCACCTTGCCGCCGATGCCGAGTGGGACTTCGAGAACTTGTCCACCCATATGCGCCTTGTATGCGCGCCCGCTCGCGTTGATCACCGAGGCATAGCCCGCCGGCAAATAAAGCGGACTGTCATCGACGACATACACGCTGAAACGCGGCCCCTCCGGCACCGGATTTCTCTCCGGGATAAAAAGAAACAGAGCCCGCACGATTCCCGGCCCGACTTGCGCCACCGCGACCGGCGTGGGCAATGAGGGCGGGTTGTGAGGATCGCGCGCGAGGGCCTCCCACCACGCAGTCAACTCCACACCGTCATAGAACGGCACCTGCGTTCCGCCTCGATACGTATAGAGCGGGGAACGCGTGTTGCCGAAAAATTCCAGCGCCTGCGGGGCTTTCTTCACCGCCGGCAAAAACTGCAAACCCGCAGGGCGGTGCCGCGCAAATACGGTAAACGTGAATGCGCCCGGCGTCTGCGGGGCCGCAGCTTGCGCGTGCACAGATAGATGCGCGGCGAGCATCATGGCCAGGGCGAGGATCAAATATCGGCAGGAGTAAGCCATCGGAATTGGATGATTTTAAAAGCTCGACCGAACCCGGTCGCGCTGGGTGCAGCTACATTGGCCTCACCCGGATCGGCGGGCGTCGGGAAGCGTTGCACGACCGCCTCGCACCACGCGCGGCCCTTGACCGACTGGTCTGCAGGATTCACGGCCTCGCCATACGCGCGCACCACAAAGGTGTCGGACCGCGTGCGCATATAGGGAGCCAGTGCGGTCATGATATCGCCGGAGGTCAGCGTGAGTGAGCTGAACCCGACATCGGTGACATCAGAGACTGTGGTGATCGGAGCAATGCTCGCAGGATTGATGCCCGCGTCGGCGATTCCTTGCTCCAGCAGATTTACTCCGCCCCACACCGGGTTGGGTGCCAGAAAATCCTTAATCGACGCAAAGGGCCCCGACACCGCCACACGCTCGCGCACCCGCGTCACAATCGCTTTAGCCAGATTATCGATCTGATTTGTGGTCAAGGTGTGCAACGTGCTTCCGTCGATAACCTGATCCCCGCCGCGCACTCCTTGACGGAAAGCTTGCTTGCGGAAGTCGCCCTCGATGGCCGTATTCGCCCAGTAATAAGTTTCCTGCGCCGACTGCGGAAACCGGAAAAATGCCGGCCCTCCCACTGAGTTCGCCACCGCGTCGCTCGCCAGGGTGGTGTCGTTGAGCACTTCATTGACCGCCCCCACCGCGGCGGACGCCGGATTCGGCTGCGACCCCGTATACATGTTGACGCTGGAACTGTTGTCGATGGCCGCACGTCGAAACGCGTGGGCCGGACTGAAGCGCACCGCCGATAGCACCGCGCGCCACGCCTCCGGCAGGGCCGAGTTCACGTTGAAACCGCCCGCCTGCAAAAGATGCTGCGACGACAACGCCCCCGCCGCCGCGATTGAAGTCGTGAGCGGCAGCAGATTCCAATTCGGCAGCGGCTGACCCGCCGCGATATCCGGCCCGCCAGCCGCTGACGTCACCCCCGAAAAAAAGAACCGGTCAAACCAGGAGTTCGCCCGCCCGCCCCACGAGTTGCCCGCCGCAAAAGGCCGCTCTGCCGGCAGCGTCAAATGCTGCAACTCTCCCACCGACAAATAAGGCAGCCGCGGCAATTCGAAGACCGGCAGATCAAGATTCGCGGAGCGCGTCGATTGCAACGCCCCGAGGGTGGTTCCTGTGCTCGCGCGGCGGAATATAGCGTAGTTACTCATATCATCACCCGCAGGGCTGAAGTCGCCACCATAACTGCTCGGTTCAAAATCCAAGTTTTCGTGAAAGGCCTCAAACGCACTCGATTCAACCTGGCTGCCCCGCAAATCACGCCCGGCAACGGTCAACCAATCACGCTCACGATTGAACGCACTGGGCTGCCGCAGCCGGAACGCCAAACCAAACGCCCAGTTTTCATCACTATCATTCACATCCTCGACGGCAAAATCCGGAAGCGTTGGCGACGTGTAAACAGCTAGAACGATGCCCGCTGAGTTTTTCACCCTTAACGTCAGCGTGGTAGATGCATTTCGCCCAATACGAATTCGATCAGGAACCGATATCGGAGCACCGTTTTTATCGACACCCGGCACCAACCCGACCGTTACTCCCGTAACCGGATAGGTCCATCCCGTCACGGTCAGCCCTTTATTATAAAACTGCAGGTTGGTTGAAGGTATCCCGCTTTCGGTGCGCCATGCATAGACTCTTCCTGGTAACCAAGATTGGTGGTCGGCCTGCGCTCCCATGCCAAATGGCAAATCTACCTGCATCGACGTAGCGCTGGAAGCTGACTGCAAAGCCGTTGGCAAACTGGAAAGATTAAGGGTAGTCGGCGTGCCCGCAGCACCGATGCTCACCTGCACTGAAGGCAAGCCGTCGATCTCCAAGCTGAGAGTTTCCGGGGCCAACGAGACGCTGAAGGGATTCCACATCTCCACAAACATTCGGGAACGAACCACCAACGGCTTTACTCCTGCACCGGTATCGCGAAAAAAACGAAATTGTAGAACAAAACTGTTCAGCACTGGGGCGACCTTGAACTCGATTGCAGGATCATCCGCCGTCTCAGCGCTCGCCACCGGTGCCGTCAGTTTATACCTGCGCCGCTCCGAGTCATAATTCGTGATCGGCGGCACTGCGGTGTTTTTTTCCGCTGGCGCCTCCATGTAAGCCGCTAACGCTGTCTGCGCGACAAATGCCGCTCCCAGCTGCCCGGGATCCAACGACAAATCCCGCTGCAACCCCCGCTGTGCCGACGTGAGCGGCAACGTGTTTGCCAGGACCGCATATGCCCGGTCGGTGAACGTATGAAAATAATCCCGGCGAAACGTGTTCAATGGCGCGGTAGTCACCGCCGGCCTCAGCAAGCCCAAATGCTGGTGCTCCAGCACCCGTGACAACAACGGCGAGTTGGTCGCATCCAGCGGATCAAACCCCATGTCCTCGACTCCGCCGGTTCTCCGAAAAAATGTCGGCACGGTCGCGATCTGCTGCCGGATGCGCGCGCGTTGATCGTAACCCGTGCCCGCCGAGGCGTCATACCACGGCGCATAACGCACCTCGTCGGCCCGGTCAGCCAACGCCAGCGACGCTTTCACCCCCTGATCGCCCACCCAAAACGCATACCGCCCCACCGTGCGTTCCGTCGCAAATCCCGGCATGATCGCATTCAGGGGCACGCCCGGCACCACGACGCCGCCGTGCTCCATCGCCGTGCCGGTGCTTGCGGCCGACGCCGCGCCGACCAGTTGCACGCGATTCGGGTTACCAGACTCCGGTCCGTTGGTCGCCAGCCCGTTTCCGTCAAAGACCAGCGCGATCTCCGGCAGCGGGCCTTGGCGCCCCAAGATACTGCTTGGCCCGAAGCGCAGCGGATTCGTCTCGTTGCCGCTCACCAACCACGCCCGCTGCACCGGCGTGCCCGCCGCGTCCGCCGTCCACACCCCGGTAAACCACGGGTTGCCCGCACTGGCATCGAACAGATTTGATTGCGCCGTTAGACGCGTGTCAGGCCCCGCGTGTGCCTGCAACTGACCCACCGCAATGCTCAATCCCATCAACGCATGCTGCCGCGCCTGCGCCAGCGACTGGTTGTTCGCCGCCACTGAGGTTTCCACGCGCGTCAGCGCCGCCAGCGAAACCACCAACAGCACCAAAAAAGCCAGCAGCATAACCGTGATCACCAGGGCAAACCCGCGATGCTTTCGGCTCATGTCGCGAAAACCGAGATACCTGCGACGTCCTCCAACAGGAGGGTTCAAGAAGAGACGCCGTCTGCCCGGCGGCGTCGGCGCCACCCTACCGCCGCGAAACTGCCCAGCCCCAGTATCACGGCGCCAGCGGACGGCTCGGGGATCGCCGAAATGACACCGCCGACCGCCAGGTCGTTGCCCGAGAGTCGCCCCAACGCGAACGTCCCCCCCGCATTGCTGGCCCCCCACCCATAGAGCCGGAAGGTCACAACGGAATCGGCTGCCAGCGATTGAAGTGCGTTGACCCCGCTCAAGGTGACCGAGGGTTGGGCCAAGCCATTGCTTTCCGTTCCCATGTATGAAAAAGACTCCCCAAGGTTTGCTCCTGTTGTGTTAAAACCATCCAAGCTATGCACCCACTGGAAAGAATTGGGGCCGGTGTTCGAACGTCGAAACGTAACATTTAAAGTGGTCAACGAGACCAAAAACCCCGATTTAGCAGAAACAGCGAACGTGATAAAATCTCCCGCGCTGATTGCCGTGCTCAAAGACGTCACTCCGATAGAGAACCCCGTTGAGGCAAACCCATTGGAGAGATCGGACGGGTCAATTCCAGCTCCGCGCGACAATAACGTGTCGTCCAGATTTGCGTTGAGGGTCGTTGGCCCCGCCGCGGCCTCGTTACCCACCGCACCGTTAAAATCCCAAGCCAAAACCTGCGCGTTACCCGGGTTGGCCGCCGCGATTACCACCGCAATAAAACCTGCGATCTTAATAACGTTTTTCATAAATGTGTGATTCCGTGAATCGCAACCTCCAAGCAAAACTCGTGCCCGAATCACACTTCATTTTCAGGTAGGGGGAGTGGGGGAGGTTAAAACGGCTCCCTAGCGGCTATAAAGCACCACAATAAAGATGCATTAAATGCTATAAAGCAGGTGTTTAACTTCTTTACATTAAGTCATCGGTCGCGTGGTTCCCGTAAGTCCATCCACGGCGCGGACAGGTATAAATAAAAGCGCGGAGACAACGGCGTGCGCCTGTAAGTAACCCTCCTCTTTCCCCAAAAACCATTTGCCGGACGGTAGGCCCTGCCTACCGTCCTTTTTTTATGCCCGCTTCCGCGAACTCCGCTCCCGCCATCACCCTGTCCGAGTTGCTCGCCCCGACCGACTCCTTCGCCCGCCGCCACAACAGCCCCGACGCCTCCCAACAGGCCGCCATGCTCGCCTACTTGGGCCAACCGTCCCTCGACGCGCTCGTCGATACCACCGTCCCGCCCCACATCCGCCGCGCCGCCATGGACCTGCCCGCCGCCCTCGGCGAATCCGCCGCGCTCGCCGAACTTCGCGGCCTCGCCTCGCAGAACCAGATTTTCCGCAGCCATATCGGCATGGGTTACTACAACACCCACACGCCCGGCGTCATCCAGCGCACCATCCTCGAAAACCCAGGTTGGTATACCGCCTACACGCCTTACCAGGCCGAGATCGCCCAGGGCCGCCTTGAAGCCATCCTTAATTTCCAGACGCTCGTCACCGACTTGACCGGCCTCGAAATCGCCAACGCCTCCATGCTCGACGAGGGCACCGCCGCCGCCGAGGCCATGATGATGTGCCACCGCCTTAAAGAAGGCGATGCCTCCGCCCACCGCGCGTTTTTCGTCTCCGAAAAGTGCCACCCGCAGATGATCGACATCGTCAAAACCCGCGCCATCCCCCTCGGCATTGAGGTCATCGTTGGCGACCACCATACCTTCGCACCCACCGCCGGCACCTTCGGCGTGCTCGTGCAATACCCCGACACGACGGGCAGTATCCACGATTTCGCGACATTCTTCACCGCCGCCCACGCGGTCGGCGCGTTCACCATCGTCGCCACCGACCTGCTCGCGTTGACCCTCCTGCGCGCCCCCGGCGAATTCGGCGCCGATGTCGCCGTCGGCTCCGCGCAGCGCTTCGGTGTGCCCATGGGCTTCGGCGGCCCCCACGCCGCGTTCCTCGCTACCAAGGACGCGTTTAAGCGCCAGATGCCCGGCCGCCTCGTCGGCGTATCCAAAGACTCCAACGGCGACCCGGCCATGCGCCTCGCCCTCGGCACCCGCGAGCAACACATCCGCCGCGACAAGGCCACGTCCAACATCTGCACCGCCCAAGTGCTCCTCGCCGTCATGGCCTCGATGTATGCCGTTTACCACGGCCCGCACGGCCTCAAGAAAATCGCCCGCCGTGTCCACGCTTTGACCGAGCTGCTCGCCGCCGGCCTGCGCGCCGCCGGGGCCACCGTCAACGCCGAGCCCGTCTTCGACACGCTCACAGTCGGCAAGATCTACTCCGCCAAAATCCACGCCGCCGCCCTTGCGCAAAAAATCAACCTGCGCCCCATCGACGCTTCTTCCCTCGGTATCTCGCTCGACGAGACGACTACCTTGGAACAGGTCGAACAACTGATCGCCCTCTTCGGCACCACCCGCGCGCCGCTTGCCTCCGATGTCGAACGCGCCGGTTTTGCCGCCCCTCACGCCCGCACGTCCGCGTTCCTCACCGCCCCAAGCTTCAACCGCTACCACACCGAGCACGAGATGCTCCGCTACATCAAGCGGCTCGAAGCCAAGGACCTTTCGCTGGTCCACTCGATGATCTCGCTCGGCTCGTGCACGATGAAGCTCAACGCCACCAGCGAGATGTTCCCCGTCTCCTGGCCCGAGTTCGGACAGTTGCATCCCTTCGCCCCCGCCGAGCAGACCAAGGGCTACGCGCAACTCTTCGCCGACCTCGAAGCCTGGCTCACCGAGATCACCGGCTTTGCCGCCGTCTCCCTCCAGCCCAACGCCGGCTCCCAAGGCGAATACGCCGGCCTCCTCGTCATCCGCGCCTACCACGAGTCGCGCGGCGAAGGTCACCGCCACATCTGCCTCATCCCCACCAGCGCCCACGGCACCAACCCCGCCAGCGCCGCCATGTGCGGTTACAAGGTTGTCCCCGTAGCCTGTGACGCCAACGGCAACATCGATGTCACCGACCTCCACGCCAAGGTCGCGGCCCACGCCCACGATCTCGCCGCCGTGATGATCACCTACCCGTCCACCCACGGTGTTTTCGAGACTGCCATCAAAGACATCTGCGCCGACGTCCACGCGCACGGCGGCCAGGTTTACATGGACGGTGCCAACATGAACGCGCAGGTCGGCCTCACGTCTCCCGGCCACATCGGTGCCGACGTCTGTCACCTCAACCTCCACAAAACCTTCTGCATCCCCCACGGCGGCGGCGGCCCCGGCATGGGCCCCATCGGCGTCGCCGCGCACCTCGCGCCGTTCCTCCCCGGCCACGTCATCGTGTCGCCCGTCCACGACAAAGGCCGCAAACACCTCGGCGCCGTCTCCGCCGCCCCGTGGGGCAGCGCGTCGATCCTCGTCATCTCGTGGATGTATATCCGCATGATGGGACCCGACGGCCTCACTGCCGCCACCAAGATCGCGATCCTCAACGCAAACTACGTCGCCGCCCGCCTGGAGAAATACTTCCCCGTGCTCTACCGCGGCGCGACCGGCCTGGTCGCCCACGAGTGCATCATCGACCTGCGCGGCTGGAAGAAACACGGCATCGAAGCCGAAGACGCCGCCAAGCGCCTGATGGATTACGGCTACCACGCGCCGACCCTTTCCTTCCCCGTCGCCGGCACGTTCATGATCGAGCCGACCGAAAGCGAGACGCAGGCCGAACTGGACCGTTTCTGCGACGCGATGATCTCCATCCACGGCGAGATGCAGGCCGTGGTGACCGGCGAGTCCGACAAGCTCAACAACCCGCTCAAACACGCCCCGCACACCGCTAAGGTCGTGACCGCCGACGACTGGACGCGCCCCTACTCGCGCCAGACTGCTGCGTTCCCCAGCGAGTGGGTCCGCCAGTCGAAGTTCTGGCCGTCCGTCGGCCGCGTGGACAACGTTTACGGCGACCGCAACTTGATCTGCAGCTGCATCGGCATGGACGCCTACGCCGAGGCCAAGTCGTAAAGCCCCCCAAGCTCGAAGCGGCTTTGCCGCCCCGCCGCGCGGGCCAGTTCCTCCCCTCGCTGCGGGAACTCGGTGCTGATTCAAGGGAGGGACGACCTTCGTGTTGTCCCTTCCCCTAGCCCCTGCACGGGCATCGTGTAGCCACGGCCGTGTCGGACGTGCGATTGGATCGGCCTCGAGGTCGTCTCCGAAAGTTCATCAGGTCGGCCCAGCGGATCGCCGCTCCGTAAAGGACCGCGTCCACCCGGCGGTTTGCCGGCGGGGGTGCTAGAGCACCAGCGATGGTCTGGTTTGTTTAGCAGCCACACCCTTTTTGACGCATTCGGTTTTCAGTTTTGCGTGCGGGTGCCGACAATCTCATCGAACGCGTTGCGCAGGCCGCAGATGTGAATCCTATCCTCTCACCACGCTACCGGGCTGACCCCGGGTGCGTCCTTGCGTCGATCTTCCTACCAGTCGGCGCGCCCGCTTTTCCCTCAATCTTCCATCATTATGAAACGAACCCAGCTCACCATCGGCCAGCGCGTCGCAGCCGGCTTTGCCTTGCTTTTGTTTATCCTGCTGGCCGTCGCTGTGTCGGTCATCGTCAACCAACTCGTTGTCCAGAGAGAGGTAAATTTTATCGATGAACACATCATCCCCACCACGTCTGAATCCGGCATCTTGCTCGCCGAGATGGACGAGTTACGCCTCCACGGCCGCACTTTCGGCCTAAAAGGAAAACAGGAGGACCTCGACCTCGCCTATGCCGCGCTGGTCCGGGTCAAGGACAGCCAGAAAGAAATTGGCGCCGCCCTCGATGCCAACGCGGACCTCAACCGCGGCCTGTCCGACCCGGTAAAGCAATTCTCCCAGGCGCTCGCTTCCTACGAAATCGCCCTTAAAGCAACCGTCTCGGGCCAAGCTGCGCTCGAGGAACAACGATCGAAAATCAACGACGCCCAACAAAAGGCCGAATCCGATACCAACGAACTGCTTCGGGGGATGTTCGCCGCCTCCGCCAACGACCACCAAAACGGCAAAGACGCCCAAGCGGCCGGTCGCCTCAGCCACATCAACAACCTCGTATCGATACTAAGTTTTGTCGAGTCGTTGGCAACTGCGACCCGGGAGACTCAAATCGCCAATGACGCGGTCCCTCTGGAGAAAGCCCTTTCGCAGCTCGATTCCAACATCCTGAAGCTTAACGAGATTCGATCTTTCTTGATCGTTCCGGCCAACATCGCGCGCGCCAACACGGTCGAAACCTCCCTGCGCAGTGTCGGCGCTACCGCCAAGACCTACACGACGGCGTTTAAAGCCCTTGCCGAAACCCATACCGCCCGCTCCCGCGCCGGGACAGAGGCCGTCAAGAGCACGTTCGCCGTCAAGGCCGCCACCAGCGTCTTGGCGCGCGCCAATGTCGATAAAGCCGACCGCGCCGTCGATAACCTCAGCTTCGCCACCTACCTCGGCACCGCGCTCGGTCTCGTCATCGGCGCCCTGTCCGCCGGGCTCATCATCTGCGGAGTAAACAAGGCCCTCACCCAGACGGCCGAGACCCTCACCCAGGGCTCCTTGCAGGTCGCCTCCGCCTCCGGCGAAGTTTCCTCCTCCAGCCAATCCCTCGCCGAGGGTGCCAGTGAGCAGGCGGCTTCACTCGAAGAAATCTCTTCCTCGATCGAGGAGCTCGCCAGCATGACCAAGCGCAACGCCGAGAACGCCCAGTCCGGCAAAACTGCCTCCAACCACGCCCGCTCTGCCGCCGAAACCGGCGCCTCCGAGATGGTGCGCATGCAGGCCGCCATGAACGCCATCCAGCAGTCCTCGTCCGATATCTCCAAAATCATCAAGACCATCGACGAGATCGCCTTTCAGACCAACATTCTCGCCCTCAACGCCGCCGTCGAAGCCGCCCGCGCCGGCGAGGCCGGGGCCGGGTTTGCGGTCGTCGCCGACGAGGTGCGCTCGCTCGCCCAGCGCTCCGCGATCGCCGCCAAGGAAACGGCCGAAAAAATCGCCGACGCCACCCAGAAATCCGCCCAAGGCGTGGAGCTCTCCGGCCGCGTCTCCACCAGTTTGCTGGAGATCGTCGAGAAATCGCGCGAGGTGGATCGCCTCGTCGCCGAGGTCACCACCGCGTCGCGCGAACAGTCCGAGGGGCTGGCGCAGATCAACGTGGCCGTCTCGCAGATGGATAAAGTCACCCAGTCCAACGCCGCCAGCGCCGAGGAAACGGCCTCCGCCGCCGAGGAGCTCAACGCCCAGTCCGCCGAGCTGCAGCAAGCCGCCGCGCAACTCGCCGCCATGGTCGGCATCGTTGCTCAAGAAGCCAGTGCCGCCCCATCGATCACCCCGGGCAAAGCAGCCCGCAACGCCCACCCCGAGTCCACCGCCCCTGAGGGGAGCCCCAAGTTATCGGGAGTCTCGGCTCGCACTCGGCCCACCGCGCCCGCCCCCCAAACAGCGGGCAAACACGGCGGCAGCCAAGAGAAGCTCAGCTTTCACGATTAACCGCGACGCCGGGGACGGCCGCGCCATCCGGCCCGTTGACACCGCCCTCCCCGCGCACGTTGAACACGTGGATAAGAAGCCGCATAAAGTCGAAGAGCCCCAGGCTCCCTACCTCTCCAAGAATACAAAAAAGGAGAAGTCCACCGTTCGCTATGCAACCCCGGCCCAATCAAAGCAGGCGATCAACAAGATTTTCCGCGTGCACGAAGAGCTTTTGCGTAAGCTCGCTCAGTGATATCGATGACCCGATCTTCAGCGGGCGTTTCACTATCCTAGTGCAATGTAAGAACCCTTGTTTTTATCCCATGAAACGATGATGGAGATTCACCGATTTTCGTTGGAAGAACACGGTGGTCTTGATGGTCTACGCGGTCCCGGCTTGCTCGCCTCTGCCCTGATGCAGCCGGAAGCAGCCCATTTTTGTGGGAACGGGGATATTGCTGCAATTGCCGCCGCCTACGCCTTTCACATTGCCCAAAACCAGCCATTCGTGGACGGCAATAAACGAGCGGCCATCGCGAGCGCATTGACGTTTCTCGATCTCAACGGCGTCGACGCTGCCATTTATGATGGCCCCGAACTCTACGACGCCATGATCGGCATCGCCGAAAAGCGTATCGACAAGGCGGGGCTCGCGGCGATTTTCCGGGCTCCGGCCGACGGGGACTGGGCGTGTTTTGTTGGTTTTCAGCCCGTTTGAACTGATAGAAGACAGCCGCGCCCGATGGGCCATAAGCCTATATCACACCTTGGGTAAGTTTCATTTGATAAAGCTCCCCAAACACGGCCAATCCACTTCGCCTGGTTACCCGAAGAGGTGGCCGGACCTCCATCCTCAGCCCTCGGTGAAATCTAGCGGAGTCGCGCCGGCCTGCTCGCCGGTGGTTTCCGAATCCTTCAGCGCCACGCCGCTCAATCCTAGACGCGCTGACTCGATTAGAAGATGCGCCAATTTGCGTGCGGCTGCGGCCGGCGGGAGTCCTTCGGGGCGGATGTTGGAGACACAATTCCGATCCGCATCGGTGCAGGCGGCTCGCGGGTTGTGCGTGAGGTAGGCACCGAGACTGTCGGGCGTGCCGAGACCCGGGCGCTCACCGAGTAACATGAGCGCGTTGCGCGCCCCAAGCTGTTCGCCGACTTCGTCCTGTAATTTCACGCGTCCGAACGGCGCGAGCAGGATCGGATAAAGCGTCCAGCCGACGGCAGTAAGGTGGTCGGTCAAAAGCGTGACCGTCTCGACGGCGTGGCGCTCGGCAGCCTGCGCGGCGAGTCCGTCGGAGATGATGATCACCAAATCGCGTCGGCCCCACGCGGGCGCCAAGGCGGCGAGTCGTGCGCGTGAAGTTTCGGCGAGCCGCCGCCCCAGATCGGGCCGCACGAGGTAAGTTTTTTTATCGTCCACGCGGGTGGCGATGCGCTGGGTGGCCAGCCCCGCGCTCATTAGTCGTTCGGATACGCCGGCGTGATCAAACGGTGCCATGACGGCATCGCGGGCGCGGGCATGCGATAGCCGGAAATCGAGGACTGTGGACGTCCGCTGACTCCCGCCCGTGCGCCCCAAGGCAATCCGCGCCGCCGTGAAGCGCTGGAGGCCCACCCACGAATCGCGCGCCACCTCGGTGCATGGAACCAGCGGCAAGGAGTTACTCGGTGACTCGGGCATCGGAGAGGAGTGCGTGTTGTCCGGTGACGGGGAGGAGTTTTCGGCCGTCGGTGGCGATGCGCATTTTTTCCAGCCACGCCTCAAACTCGGGCGCGGGTCGCAGGCCGAGGACTTGGCGGAGGTAATGGCTGTCGTGGAATGAGGTCGATTGGTAGCCGAGCATGATGTCGTCGGCGCCTGGAACGCCCATGATGAAGTTACAACCGGCCACGCCGAGGAGCGTGAGCAGCGTGTCCATGTCGTCTTGGTCGGCTTCGGCGTGATTCGTGTAACACACGTCCACGCCCATCGGGAGGCCGAGCAGTTTACCGCAGCAATGGTCTTCGAGGCCGGCGCGGATGATTTGTTTTCCGTCGTAGAGATACTCGGGCCCGATAAAGCCGACGACCGTGTTGACGAGCAGCGGTTTGAAGGCGCGGGCGACGGCGTAGGCGCGAACTTCGCAGGTCTGTTGATCGAGACCGTGGTGCGCGTTGGCGGAGAGACACGAGCCTTGGCCCGTCTCGAAATACATGACGTTGTTGCCCGCCGTGCCGCGGTTGAGTGAGAGCGCGGCGGCGCGGGCTTCGGCGAGGAGGGCGAGGTTGATGCCGAAGCTTTTGTTGGCAGCTTCGGTGCCGGTGATGGACTGGAAAACCAGGTCAACGGGGGCGCCGCGAGCCATTGCCTGGAGCGCGGTCGTCACGTGCGCGAGGATGCAGGACTGCGTGGGGATTTCGTAGCGGCGGATGAGTTCGTCGATGAGGCGCAGGAGCGTCTCCATCGCGGCGACGCTATCGGTCGCGGGGTTGATGCCGATCACGGCGTCGCCGCAGCCGTAGAGAAGCCCATCGAGGATGGAAGCGGCGATGCCGTGCGGGTCGTCGGTCGGGTGATTCGGCTGGAGGCGCACGGAGATGCGCCCGGGGAGGCCGATGGTGCTGCGGAACGCGGTGACGACGCGGCACTTCTTGGCGACCAGAACGAGGTCCTGGTTGCCCATGAGTTTCGACACGGCCGCGACCATTTCAGGGGTGAGCCCGGGCGCGAGCGCGGTGAGCGTGGTCGAGTCGGTTTCGTAGCGGAGGAGCCAATCGCGGAACTGGCCGACGGTGAGACTAGCGACGGGCGCACAGGCGGAGCGGTCGTGCGTATCGACGATCAGTCGGGTGACTTCGTCGATTTCGTAGGGGATGAGCGGATACGCAAGGAAGTCGGCGAGCGGGACGTCGGCGAGGCAGATCTGCGCGGCGACGCGTTCTTCGGCCGACGATGCGGCGACCCCGGCGAGCACGTCGCCTGAGCGGAGAGGCGTAGCCTTGGCCATGAGCTCGGCGAGCGTGGCGAAGCTGTGGCGCGTGCGACCTAGGGTGGTGGCGAAGGTCATCGGACAAGCCTTTCGAAACGGTTGCCCGCGAAACACACGAAACGACACGAAAGTTGGAAAGCCTGATTTTTACTTCGCGTCATTTTATGTGTGTCGTGGGCCTTATGTCAGAGGCGTGAAGATCATCGGGCGTCCTCCGGCCATTCGTCCGCAGAGGCGCCTTCGGTCGGGTCGTAGAGTATGCGTCCCGGCGTCCGCGGCTTAAGCGACAGCGGCAGCAAAATCAGCAGGCCCACGACGAAAAACCCGCCGTTCACGAAGATTGCGGTGCGATAGCCGGCGACCGTGACGAGCCACCCGAAGACCAGCGGCCCGATCACGCCGGCGAGTTTGCCGAAAAACCCCCAATAGCCAAAAAACTCCCCGCTGCGCCCCTCGGGCGTGAGCGTGGAGACGACCGCGCGGGCGGCCGATTGCAAAGCCCCCATCGCCGCGCCCGCCAGCGCGCTGATGATGTAAAACTCCAGCTTCGTTTTGCTGAACGCCGCCCACCCGCACACAACGATCCACAGCACCAGCGCAAGCACTAGCGGCGGTTTGGCGCCCGTGCGGTCCTGCAAAAAACCGAAGCCAAACGCCCCGGCCACCCCTGCCAGTTGCAGCAACACAAACAACCCGATGACCTCCTCCTCCGTCATGCCGATCACCTGCGTCGCATAGAGCGCGGCAAACGCCACGATCGCCAGCAGGCCCGACAAGAAAACCGTGAGTGCCACAAAAAACACCGCTAGCGTGCGGTGCTCCGGCAGGTCTTTTTTCATCTGGACCAGTTGCCGCCAGCCCAACGTAAACGCGTTCTCCCCGGCGCGCAGCGCACGCGGACGGGCCCTCTCTTTGAGCAACACCAGCGTGGGCAAACTCGCGAAAAAGAAAAATGCCCCCGTCATCAAAAAAGTCCACGGCACCCGACCCTCGCCGCTTTTGATGATCACGAGCGCCAGCACGAGGCTAAGCAGCCCGCCGAAATACCCGAAGCTCCATCCGAAGCCCGAAATACGCCCCACGTTTTCCGGCGTGCTGATTTCCGGCAGAAACGCCGCGCAGAGGTTCTCGCTCAACGAAAACGCTATGTTCGCCACCACCACGAGCGCGAGCGCCAACGCGATCTCGCCCGCGCCGACGAAATACAAACCAGCCGTCGCCAACGAGCACACCGTCGCGGTAGCGATAAGGAAGGTCTTTTTCCGCGCCGTCACATCGGCAAACGCTCCGATGAACGGGGCCAGGAAGATGACCACCAACTGCGAACCGGCCAAGGCCGTGCCCCACCAGCCCTCCGCCTGCGGATCTCCAGCGGCGACGACCTTCTGGAAGTAAACCGCATAAACGACCGTGATGATGATCGTGGTGAACGCCGAGTTGGCGAAATCGAAGCTGCACCAACCGAAGATCTCGCTTCGTTTAACCGGCGTGAGGCGGGTGGTTTCGGTCATGCGACACGGAGTGAACCAATGCCTCGACCCGGAGCAAGCTGCGAGGCAGTGCAGTCAACTATCAAAGGCCCACCGCAAGTGAGCGTCCGAGTATTTGTAACAGTTTTCGGGGAAACTCGCCTTGCGCCGAAGAGTCTTTCGGTATCACCTGCCCGCGAACTTTAATTCACAAGCCCGTGTCTGCCACCGTCTCCACACCTCCTTCGTTTTTCCGCCGCGCGGCGACCGCCGTCACGCAGTGGATTGATTCCGATTACTGCCCCGATGGGGCCGAAAAGATGCGCAACGAGCCCGACAAAGTCGATTGGGTGCGCGTCATGCCGTTCGTAGTCCTTCACGTGGGCTGCTTCGGCATCCTTTGGGTCGGCGTGAGCGCCTTTGCCGCTTGGGCTGCGGTGTTCCTCTACTTCGTGCGCATGTTTGCCGTCACCGGCATTCACCACCGCTACTTCTCCCACAAGACCTACAGCACGTCGCGCGCGGGCCAGTTTTTCCTCGCACTGTGGGCGGGCACCACCGTTCAACGCGGCTCCCTTTGGTGGGCGTATCACCACCGCCACCACCACCAGCATTCCGATGACCCGGAGGATGCACACTCCCCGCACGTCCACGGTTTCATTTGGTCGCACATCGGCTGGATCACCTCGCGTCGCAATTTCCCGACCGATTACTCCAAGGTGAAGGACCTCGCCAAGTTCCCCGAGCTCGTCTGGCTCAACCGCTTCGACTTAGTCGTTCCCATTCTCTACGCGTTCTCGATGTTCGGCCTCGGCGCGTTACTCGAACGTTTCGCCCCCGGTCTGGGCACCAACGGCTGGCAGATGCTCGTCTGGGGCTTCTTCGTGAGCACCACCGCGCTGTTTCACGGCACCGCTTGCATCAACTCCATGGCCCACCTGATGGGCAACCGCCGCTACAAGACCGACGACGACTCGCGCAACAGTTTCATCCTCGCGATCATCTGCCTCGGTGAGGGCTGGCACAACAACCACCACCGCTACCAAAGCTCCACGCGCAACGGTTTCTATTGGTGGGAAATCGACCCGACTTATTACGGCCTCAAGGTTCTCTCCTGGACCGGTCTCATCTGGGGTTTGAAAGCCGTGCCCCAGTCGATCTTGGACGAAGGCATGCGCGCCGAACACGCCCGCTCCGTCGCCGCCGCCCAAGCCAGCACGCTCACCCGTCCCGAGCAGGCCTCGTCGCTGCGCCACGTGTTGCCCGCCGCCGCCGCCATCGCGGTCGCCACGGTCAACGCCACCAACACGCAGATCCCGCAAAAGCCCGAAAGTGCGGCTCACAAAGATCTCACCGAACTCGCCCACGAGCTCGGCCGCACCGCCCCCACCGCCGAACCGGGCCACACCGACCACGGCAGCAAGTAAGGGGGGGGTCACCTCCGTGTGGACCGCTCCCGGACAGGACGACACGGAGGTCGTCCCTCCCTTCAGGTGTGTCACTGATAGAGCTCAGGTGGGCGTGAGAGGGAAGAGGGTCTCGGTCCAGGCGGCACACAAGACGCGGCATCCTGCACTGCAATGCGGATCGAGCGACCAACCGACGCGTCAAATTACCGCCTCTACGTCGCACAAAAAAACGCACCCACATGAGTGCGCGTTGAAAATCCCGAGCTGTTGCGTGAGGCCGGGTAATCTCTCGGCGTGCGCACGCCCAGCCGGCCTGACACAAGGTCAGGCCCTACATGCGTAATTTTTCGTGGGACGGCACACTGGGAACCGGAGCTTTAACCATAAATTTCACAGATAAACACCGGATAACACCCCCGGCGCTTGGACTCTGCTGCCTTATGTCCGGTTCGTATCTGTGTAATCTGTGGTTAAAGCCTGAATGTTTGAGGCTGTTCGTATCAGACCTTCGGGCCGCCCTGCGCGAGGCTGCGGGCGCGGAGGCGGAGGCCGTTGAGGCGGATGAAGCCCGTCGCGTCGCTCTGGTTATACCAGCTCTTCACCCCTTCCATCGATGCGATCTTGTCGTCGTAAAGTGAATACTTCGACTTGCGGCCGGTGGTGATGACGTTGCCCTTGTAAAGCTTCAGGCGAACGGTGCCCGTCACGAATTCCTGGGTCTTGTCCACGAACGCCTGCAACGCCTCGCGCTCGGGAGCGAACCAGAAGCCGTTGTAGACCAGCTCGGCATATTTGGGAATGAGGCTGTCGCGCAGATGTTCGACCTCGCGGTCAAGCGTGAGGCTCTCGATTTGCTTATGCGCCTGCATGAGGATCGTGCCGCCCGGAGTCTCATACACGCCGCGGCTCTTCATGCCGACGAAACGGTTTTCGACCAGGTCGACGCGCCCGATGCCGTGCTTGCCACCGAGCTTGTTCAGCGCCTGGAGAACCTTGCCCGGGGTGAGTTTTTTGCCGTTTACGGCGACCGCATCACCCTTTTCGAAATCGATCTCGACGTATTCGGCCTTGTCCGGCGCATCCTCGGGCGAGACGGAGAGCTTGAACATCTCCTTGTTTTCCTTGGTGGTGGGATCGAACCACGGATCCTCGAGGATACCGGCCTCGTAGGAGATGTGGAGCAGGTTGCGATCCATCGAGTAAGGCTTCTTCATCGAGGCCTCGACCGGGATCTTGTGCTTGGCGCAGTAGGCGATCATCTCGGCGCGGCCGGGGAATTCAGCGCGGTAGTTCTCCAGCTTCCACGGAGCGATGATTTGAAGATCCGGAGCGAGCGCCATGTAGGTGAACTCGAAGCGGCACTGGTCGTTGCCCTTGCCGGTGGCTCCATGGGCGACGGTATCCGCTTTTTCCTTACGGGCGATATCGACCTGGGCCTTGGCGATGAGCGGGCGGGCGATCGAGGTGCCGAGATAATACTGGCCCTCGTAGACCGCGTTGGCACGGATCATCGGGTAGATGTAGTTTTTCGCGAACTCCTCGACCAGATCGAGGGTGTAGTGCTTGGAGGCACCGGTGGCCTTGGCTTTCTTGTCGAGGCCCTTGAGCTCTTCCTCTTGGCCGACGTCGGCCGCGAAGGTGATGATCTCAGCGTCGTAGGTTTCCTTGAGCCACTTGACGATGACGGAGGTGTCGAGACCACCGGAGTAGGCGAGAACGATTTTCATGGATAAAGAGAGGCGTTTTGGGCCAGCCGGCCCGATTGCGCAAAGAAAAACCCGCGCTCAGGCGCGAGTTTGAGCGGCGGCCAGCGTCGCCATAATCGCCTTCTGCACATGCAGCCGGTTTTCGGCCTGGTCGAAGATGATCGAGCGCGGGTTGTCGAGGACGCCCTGGCTGACTTCCTCGCCCGAATGAGCCGGCAGGCAATGCATGAACCAAGCGTCGGGCTTGGCGGCGGCAAAGAGCTCGGACGAGACCGCAAAGGGCGACATCTGCGCGATGCGCTCCTTCTTCTCCTCTTCCTTGCCCATGCTGACCCACACGTCGGTATAAACCACGTCGGCGTCCTTCACCGCTTCAAACGGGTCGGTGGTAAAGTGGTAGCTCTTCGCAAATCCTTCCTGCTTAAGCAACGCGTCGAGGTCGGCGGACGGCTCGAACCCCTTTGGGCCGGCAAGCGAAATTTTCATCCCGAAGAGCGCCGCGCCGAGAATCCACGAGTTGGCCATGTTGCACGCCGTGTCGCCGAGGAACGCGATCTTGCGGCCCTTGAGCGAAGCAAGCAGCGAAGCGCCGTCGCCACCCTTGGGCGCCCAACGCTCGGCCAGCGTAAAGGCGTCGGTGTAAATCTGGCAGGGGTGCAAGAAATCCGTGAGCGCGTTGATTACGGGGATGGTGCCGCTCGCGGCAAGTTGCTCGACTTCGCTGTGCTCGTAGGTGCGCACGATCAAGCCGTGCACGAAACGCGACAGCACGCGGGCGGTGTCCTCGACGGATTCACCGCGGCCAAGCTGGATGTCGTTTTTGTTAAGGAAAAGCGGGTTGCCACCAAGCTCGTGCACACCGACCTCAAAGGAGACACGGGTGCGCGTAGAGGACTTGGAGAAAATCAACGCCCACGTCTGGTGCTGAAGCACCGTGCCGGCCGCGCGACCGCGCTCGTCTTTAAGTTTACGGGCCAGCGCGAAGACCTCCGCCACTTCATGGGGCTTGAAGTCAGTCTCTTTGAGGAAGTGCTTCATGGAAAAATGAAGCGGACATGCGTAAGCCTTCCGCCACTCCCCTACGAGAGCAAAATACAGGCCGCATCTTCACTTTTTGGTGACAAGCACCGAACGGATGATCTCCACCGAACGCGCGAGCTCGTCCACCGTCGCCGTGAGTGGCGGCAGGAGGCGGATGACATTACCGCCGGCCGAGGGCGCGAGCAGACCGGCGTCACGCAACGCACCCACATACGGCGCGGGATCGCTCGCCAGTTGGAGTCCGACCATGAAACCGCGCCCGCGCACACCCAACAGTTGCGCCGGGAACTCGGTCGCGAGCGATTGCAGGGCCGCGATCCACGCTACGCTCGCTTGGGCGACGTGCACCATCAACTGGTCGCGATCGAGCACATCGAGCACCGCCAGCGCGGCGGCGCACGCCAGCGGGGTGCCACCAAACGTGGTGCCGTGCATGCCGGGATGGAAGAGGTCGGCGGATTTCTCGCCGACCCAAATCGCGCCAATTGGGAAACCGCCGCCGAGCCCCTTCGCCATGCCGACGGCATCAGGGCGCACGCCCGCGTGTTCGTAAGCGTAGAACTTACCGGTGCGACCGACGCCGCACTGCACCTCATCGAGAATCAAGAGGAGGTCGCGGCGGTTACACAGGTCGCGCAGACCGAGCAGGAACTCGGTCGTCGCGGGATTGACGCCGCCTTCGCCCTGAATCGTCTCAACAAAGATCGCCGCCGTCTGGTCGTCCACGAGCTCCTCGAACGAAGCCAGGTTGTTGAGTTCACCAAACGCAAAACCGGGCACCAGCGGACGAAAACCCTTCTGAATTTTTTCCTGCGGAGTCGCGCTCATGCCGCCAAACGTGCGGCCGTGAAACGCGTTCTTTGCGCAGATAACCTTGTAGATTTTGCCCTCTTCGCCGCCGGCTTTTTTCATGCCATGCAAGCGCGCCAACTTCAGCAAAGCCTCGTTGGCTTCGGCTCCGCTGTTGCAGAAAAATACGCGCCCCGGCCCTGCGTAGGCGACGATACGTTTCGCGAGTTCGCCTTGGTTTGGATTGCGAAACAAGTTGCTCACGTGGATGAGCTCGCCGGCTTGGCGTTGCACGGCGGCAACCCAATGCGGATGGCAATGGCCCAGCGCGCTCACCGCGATGCCAGAGGTGAAATCGAGGTAGCGCTCACCTTGATCGTCCCACACGACCGAGCCGCTGCCGCGCACTAGAGTGAGCGCCGGGCGGCCGTAGTTTTTCAACACATGCGCGTCGTAAAGGTCTGCGGTGGTCGTGCGGGTGATTTCAGGACGGGACATAAATCAGGAGAGGCGAGGTTCGAATGTAGGAGCCTGCTTGCAGGCGATGCGGAATTATTCGCTTTCGTAGGGTTCTCATCGCCTGCAAGCAGGCTCCTACATTTTCGATCCAGTTCAACCGTGCACGATTTCCGTGCCGATGCCGCGGTCCGTGAAAATCTCCAGCAGCAGCGAGTGCGGGAGGCGGCCATCGATGAAGTGGACGCGCTGCACGCCCTCCTGCAAGGCGCGCACGGCGCTCAGGACCTTTGGGCGCATGCCCTTGTCGATCACGCCGCGTTTTTTAAGGTCGTCGACTTGGGACACCTTGAGCGTGGAGATAAGCGAATCCGAATCGGACGGGTTGGAAAGCAGCCCGGGGACGTCGCTCATGTAAACGAGCCGGCGGGCGCGGAGCGCGCTCGCCACGCGGCCGGCCACCAAGTCGGCGTTCACGTTATACGGTTTGCCGTCTAGGCCTTCGGCGACCGGGGAGATCACCGGGATGTTGCCATCCGCGATTTCCTTTTTGATGAGCTTCACTTTCACCTCGGTGACTTCGCCGACGTAGCCGAGGTCGACCGTGTTGCCATTGTCGTCGATCGTGAGTTTCTCGCACACGAGCACGCTGTCGCCGGCGAGGCCCTTGGTCTTGGCCTTGGCGAGAGCGATGGCGTCGCACACGTCCTTGTTGACGATTTCGTCGAGGGTTTTTTTGACGATGCCGACCGTGGCTTCATCCGTGATGCGCATGCCGTTCGGAGCGAATTGCGACTTCAGGCCGGAGGACTCCATGGCCTTGGTGATGGCCTTGCCGCCCCCGTGAACGACTACCACGCTGATGCCGACGGCCGCGAGGAACGCGATGTCGTAGGCGACGCGGTTGCGCACCTCGGGATCGGGGTCATCCATGAAGCTGCCGCCGTATTTAACGACGAACGTGGAGCCGCGGAAGTCTTGGATGTAAGGCAGGGCTTCGAGGAGCACCTTCGCCTTGGTGGTGATTTCGTTTACGTTCACTTATCGAGAGGGATACGGACGGGTAAATCAGGCACGGCCGGCATTTCCACCTTATTTCTCAAACATTACGGGAATTAACGCGTCCGCCGCATGCTAGACGTAGAATCGGCTTCACTCCGCGCGGCGTCGCGCCACTTGTGAACGCGTGCCCAGCACCGCCCTCACCTTTTCCTCTCGCGCGGAACACCGCGCCTGGCTCGCCACTCAAGCCGCCCTGCCGCGCGGCTTCCGCGTCGGCACGACGCGTTTTGATTTCATGCCGAAAGAGGCCCCCAAGCCCGCGAAGATGACGCTCACACTCATCGCGCTCGACACGCCCACACCGGATTTCGCCGCGATGTTCACAAAGAACGCGTTTCCCGGCGCACCGATCATCGTCGGCCGCCGTCGCCTCGGCGAACCGGCGCTCGGAGCGATCATCATCAACAACAAAATCTCCAACGTGTGCGCTCCCGGCGGTGTCGAGACCTCGGAGCGCGTGTGTGGCGAGACCGCCCGCCTGCTCGGGCTGCCCGCGACCGCCGTGCTGCCCTCATCCACCGGCGTGATCGGCTGGGGCTTGCCCGCCGACGACATCATTGCGCACTTGCCCAAGGCAGCCGCAGCGCTCGCCGCCGGCTCTGTGTTACCCGCGGCGGAAGGCATTGTGACCACCGACCTTTATCCCAAGGTGCGCGGTGCCACCGTGGGCGCGGGCCGGATTGTCGGCATCGCGAAAGGCGCCGGCATGATCGAGCCCAACTTGGCGACGATGCTCGTTTACATCCTGACCGACCTCGCCGTTCCGCGCGCCACGTTGCGTGCGTTACTCACGAAGACCGTCAACTCGAGTTTCAATCGCATCAGCATCGACAGCGACACGAGCACCTCGGACACAGTCGCACTCGTCTCGTCGGGCGCAGTGCCCTGCGACGACCTCGGCGCATTCGAAGCGGCGCTGGCGCAGGTATGCCGCGACCTCGCCGAGGACGTCGTGCGCAACGGCGAGGGCGTGCGCCACGTTATCCGCGTGCAGGTGAAAAACGCCGCTACGCCGGAGCTCGCGTGCGCGCTGGGCAAGGCAATCGTCAACGCGCCCCTTTTCAAATGCGCCGTGGCGGGTAACGACCCGAACGTCGGCCGGCTCGTGCAGGCCATCGGCAAGCATGTGGGAGCCCACGCGCCCGACACCGACCTATCGAAACTGCGGGCGAGCATTGGCGGCATCGAGATTTTCGCGGGTGGGGCGTTCCGCCTGAATCCTGAAAAGGAAACCGCGCTCGTGGCTCATTTAAAACACGCCGAACTCTACACGAGCAAGCAGTCGGCGGACGGCACGTTTGCCCCGCCTGTAGATTATCCTCCGCATGAGCGCTGCGTGGAAATCGAAGTCGATCTCGGCGGCGGGATGAGTGACGCGACAATTTTCGGTGGCGATCTCACGCACGAATACGTGAGCGAGAACGCAGATTACCGGAGCTGAGCCCCAAGAGGTAGGAGCCCATTTATGGGCGATGAACAGCATGCGAATTTCCGACGTGAGGAGTTCGCCTACCGCTCATCGCCCATAAATGGGCTCCTACCTCCCAACCCAGACACAAAAAAACCGCCCTCTCGCGAAGGGCGGCTTTTGACTGAAAACGCTTCCGGGCGCTTAGCGCTTCGAGAACTGGAAGCGCTTGCGGGCGCCGGGTTGACCGGGCTTCTTGCGCTCTTTTTCGCGCGGGTCGCGCTTCAGGTGGCCGGCCTTCTTGAGGGCGGCGCGGAGCTCGGGATTGAGCTTCTGGAGGGCGCGAGCGATGCCGTGAGCCGTCGCACCGGCCTGACCGGTGACGCCGCCGCCGGCGACGTTGACGTCAATGTCAACCTTGTCGCGGAGTTCGACGGTGAGCAGCGGGCGGTAAGCCTGTTTGGCGAAGTTTTCGTGGGAGAAGTAGACCTCGAAGTCACTGCCGTTGGCGGTGAGCTTGCCGGTGCCTTCGGAAAGGCGAACGCGGGCGGTGGAGGTCTTACGGCGGCCGGTGCCGAGGAAAATGGTCTTTTCAGCGCTCATGGTAATCAGACGGAAGTCTTAACGGGGTTCTGGGCCTCGTGGGTGTGGGTCGGGCCGGCGAACACGCGAAGTTTGGTGAGCATCGTGCGGGCGATACGGTTCTTCGGGAGCATGCCTTTGACGGCGTGCTCGATGATGAAGGCCGGATTCTTGTCACGCATCTGCTGCATGGTCTTGTAGCTTTCGCCACCGACGAAACCCGAGAAGAACATGTATTTGTTCTGCTCTTCTTTTTTGCCGGTGAGGACGACCTTCTCGGCATTGATGATAACAACGAAGTCGCCGGTATCGACGCTCGGGGTGTAAGAAGCTTTATGGCGGCCGCGGATGAGGTTGGCTGCTTTGACCGCGAGACGGCCAAGGACCTGCCCCTCGGCATCGATCAGATGCCACTTGGGTTGCACGGTCTCTTTTTTGGCGAGGAACGTTTTCATGAGAAAAGAGGGGATTAGGTAGGTTTGGCAGAGGAGTGTCAACCCCTGTTTTGCCATTGTGAATAAAAAAGCCCGCCTCGCCGATACCGGCGAGGCGGGCTTGAGGTGAAACCTAAGCGAAGCTTAGATTAGAAGCCGATCGCGAGACCGACCGAGAAGACAACTTGGTCTTGGTCGATGCTGTTGTCGTCAACGGAGGTGTAGTTAACCGCACCGGTGAGGGTGGCGGTTTCGCTCAGCTTGTAGGGAACAGCGCCACCAACACCCCAGTAGGTGTAGTCAGAGTTCTCACCGGCGATCTGAACATAGCCGAGGGTGGCGGACAGATCGACTGAGAGGCCGAGTTGAGCGATCGGAAGGCTGTGGCCAACCGAAGCGATGTAGGAGGAGATCTCGAGGTCGAAATCGTGGTAGTAGTAGACGCTCGGGCTGAGGAGAACGTCGGCCTTCACGCCAGCGAATGCTTCAGTGGTGTCGTCCTGGCTACCACCGGTGTAGGTGTAGCGAGTAGCACCGAGATCAACCGAGAAGGTCTCGTTGATCGCGAGGTTGTAACCGGCATAAACATCGGTTTCGGAACCACCGAAGTTGTTGCTGCCATCGCTGATGGAGTTCGAGTGCCAGAGACCGGCATAGAAGTCTCCGTAGGAGGCTTCGACGGAGGGCTGGATGGAGGCGTCGGCGAGTTTCACACCACGGAAGATGTAGTCGCTGACGTAGGTCGTATCGAGGGTAACCGCGAGGGCAGACTTGGCGGTTTCCTGAGCATTAACGGAAACGCCGGCGGCAAAAACCGCGAGGGCAAGGATCGTCTTTTTCATGTGTAGTAGTTCTGTAGTTTGTAGTTCTCTGTCAGTTCGCCGTTAGGTCACGGCAAGTTCGCATGCAACGAATTACTACGAACACTTCAAGTCTTTACTCACACGGCAACGCGCCGTCCGGAAGCGGACAAAAAAGTCAAACGACGGAAAAGCCGGTGGTAATCCACCTCACCCCACGCTAACTGGAATCATGCGAACATATCTGTATTTAGCCGGGATCGCAGGTGCCGCCGGGGTCGCGGCGGGCGCTTTCGGCGCCCATGCGCTCAAAGAGACTCTTTTATCGAGGGGGACGCTATCCACCTGGAACACGGCGGTTTTATACAATCTCGTCCATGCCCCCGCCTTGTTGGCGACCGGCCTCTATTTAACTGGAAACCGTGCCGCTGCGACGTGGCTAAGCAGAGCAAGCGCCTGCTGGGCAACGGGCGTCGTAATGTTTTCGGGATCGCTCTACTGGCTTTCCCTGGGAGGCCCTCGGTGGTTAGGACCGATTACCCCGGTCGGCGGGATCTTTTTGATAGCAGGCTGGGGCTTCGTGCTTCTCCACGCTCGAAAGCTGCCGGCCGGGAAGTAGGACAAACCAGCAATTCGTGCGCCTGCCCCCTGAACTACACGCCGTGCTGGAAGCCACTCGCCGCGTCGCCCGACCTCGGCTCGCAGGTGGGTGCGTGCGCGACTGGCTTCTCGGGATGGACCCGAAGGATTTCGACGTCGAGGTGCAAGGCATCACGGTTGATCGCCTGCAAGCCGTGCTCGCTCCTTTTGGCGCGACCGATGTCGTGGGCCGCAGCTTTGGCGTGATTAAGCTCCGACTCGGGGCCAATGAGTATGATTTCAGCCTGCCTCGGCGCGAATCGAAGACCGGCAACGGCCACCGGGGCTTCACCGTCGTTCCCGATCCCACGCTAAGTGATGCTGATGCGGCCGCCCGGCGCGACTTCACCATCAATTCGATCACGTGCGACCCGTTTACCAACGAGATTTTCGACCCTCATGGCGGCGAGCGGGACCTTCGCGCCCGCGTTCTTCGCCACACCAGTTCGGCGTTTGTTGAGGACCCGCTTCGAGTGTTACGTGCTTTCCAATTCGCGGCACGATTCAACCTCACGCTTGCCCCGGAAACCGCCGCCTTGTGCCGCAGTATCGTCGCTACTTTCAATGAACTCCCGGTGGAACGCGTTTGGGGTGAGTGGGATAAATGGGCCACCCAAGCCATCAATCCCGGCCGCGGTCTCGCCGTTCTCGAGGAAACCGGTTGGCTCGTCCACTTCCCCGAACTCGTCCACCTCCGCAACTGCCTGCAAGACTCCGAATGGCATCCGGAGGGAGATGTATTCACCCACACGCAGCACTGCTGCGATGCCCTCGTGAAACGACCCGAGTGGCTGGAGTCCTCATTGACTCGCCGCCGCATACTCCTCTTCGCCGCGCTCGCACACGATTTAGGCAAGCCCTCTACCACTCGCCAATCAGAACATCAGGGTCGGCTGCGCTGGCGCAGCCTCGGCCATGAATCCGCCGGAGGGCCGTTGGCGGATGCCTTTTTGAACCGAATCGGCGCACCTCGCTCTCTTGTAGAAGCAGTCCGCCCACTGGTTGTCCTTCACCTCGCGCACCATCACGGAAGCGGCGATTTTACCGACAGCCACATTCGACGCCTCGCTCGCAGGCTACACCCCGCCACGATCGACGACCTCTGCGCCGTGATGGTCGCCGATAGCCTTGGCCGCCCCCCGCTCGACGGGTCGGACGCCCTCGCGTTGATTAAAAAACTCCGGTCACGCGCCCACGCGCTCTCCCTTCGCCAAGCTCCCCCACGTCCGATTCTTCTCGGGCGGCATCTGATCGCTCTCGGCCAAAAACCCGGCCCCCACTTTAGTGCGCTGATCGCCACAGCGTTTGAAGCCCAGCTCGACGGGACGTTCGCCGATGAAGAAACCGCTCTCATATGGCTGAGCAATAATTTGCCGAAGAAGCCGCCGTCTAATCCGTGACAAAATCCGAAGATTCGGGTCTGCTGCCAACCCCTTAAACCCATGTCCACCCAACTCGACCAACTGAAGCAGTTCACTGTTGTCGTCGCCGATACCGGCGACTTCGCCTCCATGAAGGAATTCGCCCCGCGCGATGCCACCACGAATCCTTCGCTCATCCTGAAGGCTGCCGCGATGCCCGCCTACGCACCCCTCGTGGACCAAGCGATCAAAGACGCCGGCCCCTCCGCTTCCCTGCCCCACGTGATCGACCGCCTGCTGGTGGTATTCGGCCTCGAAATCCTCAAAATCGTCCCCGGCCGCGTGTCCTCCGAGGTGGATGCCCGCCTGTCCTTCGACACGGCCGCCACCGTCGCTAAGGCCCGCGAGATCATGGCCCTCTACGAAAAAGCCGGTATCGGCCGCGACCGCGTGCTCATCAAGATTGCCTCCACCTGGGAAGGCATCAAGGCCGCCGAGATCCTCGAAAAGGACGGTATTCACTGTAACCTTACTCTGCTCTTCTCCTTCGCCCAAGCCGTTGCCTGCGCCGAGGCCGGCATCACGCTCATCTCGCCCTTCGTCGGACGTATCCTCGACTGGCACAAGGCCAAGAACCCGACCGCCAATTTCGCGGGCGCTGCCGACCCCGGGGTGATCTCCGTCACGCAGATCTACACCTATTACAAAAAATTCGGCTACAAAACCGAGGTCATGGGCGCCTCCTTCCGCAACACCGGCGAAATCGTCGAACTCGCCGGCTGCGATCTCCTCACCATCGCGCCCCCGCTCCTTGCCGAGCTCAAGGCCTCCACCGCTCCCCTCGCTCGTAAACTCGACCCGGCGGCCGCCGGCGCTGCTGACTTCAAAAAAGTCACTTTCAACGAAGCCGCTTTCCGTTTCGCCCTTAACGAAGACCCGATGGCCACCGAAAAGACCGCCGAAGGCATCCGCCTCTTCTCGGCCGACATCGTGAAACTCGAGCAGCTCATCGCACAGAAGCGCGGCTGAGCCCCCAGTTTTCCGTTCGCCCCCGGAGACTAGAATTCGGAAAAAACAAAGCCCGTTTACTCATCGTAAACGGGCTTTTTCATTCACTCTCAAAGGTTTCAAGTTGGACCGTGCCCGCCTTGAAAGTTTCGTGAGATAAAGTAGCGCAGGCTTCCAGCCTGCACTGGAGTTTGGCCCGGAGGATGGGATCGGCCAAGGCGGCGAAACGGAGTTTACGCAGCGGAGAGCAAGGCGTGGGCGAGGCTGGGTATGGGTTTCTGGGTGTTTGTGTCACACGACGGTGGTGTCGCGAAGTCGGAGAAACTGGGCGCGCTGAGCTGGTCGGCCCATAACTCGCAGCGCAGCGCCCGCAAGAGGTCGGCCGTTGAGGTGCTCGGCGCGGCACCGTCGCGGCCGGCCGTGCGCCATTT
>JANODO010000229.1:0-11332 GCA_031412735.1 Rariglobus sp.
AACGTCGGAAAAACCGTTCGCAATCCGAGCCTTCGCCTCCTCCCTTCAGTTTTAGGAAGCGAAACGATGGCATCACTCGTCTTCGCGATGCTGGCGGTGGCGGAAGGGGCGGGTCTTGGCCTCTTCGGCTTTTTTGCGCCAGCCGGGCGCGCTGGCGTGGGCGCCGGGCTTGAGTTGCTTCGGGGCCTTGGCGACCTGCTCGGCCTTGAGCTTAAAATAACTGTCGAGGCGGGATTCGGGGATGGTGCCGGCGTCGAGCGCGGCGCGGATCGCACAGCCGGGCTCGGTGAGGTGCGTGCATCGGCTGAAACGACACCGCGCGGCCAGATCAACGATGTCGGGATACGCGTCTTCGACCGCTTCCTTGGCGTCCCAGAGTTGGAATTCGCGCATGCCGGGCGTGTCGATCACCAGGGCACCGGTGGGCGTCTGGGACAACTCGCGGCGCGTGGTCGTGTGGCGGCCGCGGCTGTCTTTTTCGCGCACCTCGGCGGTCGGCATTGCGTCCGCGTCTTTGAGCAGGCGATTGATGAGCGTCGATTTGCCCGCGCCGGAGGAGCCGACAAAAGCGAGCGTGCGACCGGGGAGTGCGTAGGTTTCGGTGAGGGCCTTCAGGCCTTTGCGGGTGAGCGTGCTGGTGATGGCGACCGGGATGCCGGGCACGAGGAGCTCGATCTCGGAGCGGACGGCCTCGGGGAATTCGCAGAGGTCGCTTTTGTTGAGAATGATGACGGGTTGCGCGCCGCTCTCGCGGGCGGCCACGAAGAAGCGCTGGATGCGCTTGGCGTTGTAGTTGGCGTCGAGACCGCTGACCAAGAATACCGTGTCGATGTTAGTGGCCACGATCTGTTCGACCTGGCGTTCGCCGGCGGCCTGGCGCGAGAAGCACGAGCGGCGCGGGAGGAGCGCGTGGATCTGCGCGCGGGCGCGGTCGGCGGCGATTTGCACGGCGACCCAGTCGCCGACGGCAGGGTAGGATTGAGCCTCACGGTCGGCGGCGTGGTGGAACTTGCCGGTGAGTTCGCCGAGCACCTCGCCGGAGGCCGTCTGCACGGCGTAGTAGTGGCGGCGGAGCTCCACGACGACGCGCGCGGCCTCGTAGCCGGCGGCCGCGTGCGGGGCGAAGGTCTTGGCCCACGCGTCGTCCCAGCCGAATGAGTGGAGGGCGGTCGATTCGGACATCATCGGGAATATTAGCCGCAAAGGGGCGCAAAATCTCTGTCTGCGAAGTGAGCCGTGCGCGCGCCCATAAGCGCGCGGGAGGGCAGCGAAAACAGAAGATAATTTTTGCGGCTCTTTGCGGCCATAACTCCGAAGCGTAAATCAGGTGAGCTCGATCACGCGCTTGGCGGGATCGGGGTTTTGGCGGAAGAACAACGCGGTGGCACCCACCGAGCTGACGAACACGCAACGGCCTTCGTCGGCGATCTGCGTGGCGAGGGCGGCGCGTTCGTCGCGGTCGGCGGCGACGAAGCGGAGTTTGATGAGCTCGCGGGCGTTCAAGTGTTTATTGAGTTCCTTGAGGAACTCGGGAGACAGG
This sequence comes from Rariglobus sp., assembly GCA_031412735.1. Taxonomy (GTDB): domain Bacteria; phylum Verrucomicrobiota; class Verrucomicrobiia; order Opitutales; family Opitutaceae; genus Rariglobus. Next base: position 1,541 of record JANODO010000229.1, read on the forward strand.
CCGCCTTTGCCGATTTTGACGGAAGCATCGAGGGTTTGGCCGAGACCGCGGAGAAGTGTCTTCTGCGCGCCGGTTAGAGGAAATTCATACATTGGGCGACAACACAAACAGCGTCGCCCGGTCAGGTAAAGCCCGCTGGGGAGTTTCAGAGCGGGGCCAATCGCGGGCGTTTCGGCGGGCGGCCGTCTGCGGAGGATTTGCCGGCGATGCCTTGCCACAGCCACGGCATGAGGTGGCGGCGCATCCAGCGCGCTTCGGCGGCGCACCATTGGAGTGCGGATGGCGATAACGCGGTCGGGAAGGGCGCCCGCCACGCCTCGTTGCTGTCGGGGAGGTTGAGCGCGTGCGCGAGCGCCTCGGCGATGCGAGCGTGGCCGGCGGAGTTGGCGTGGATACGGTCGTCGCTCCACAGGCGGCGGTCGGTGGCCACGGGTTGCGCGGCGAAATCCACGAGGATCGAGCCGGTGTGGCGCGAGGCTTCCGCGAGGGCGCGATTCAGGGCGGCAATGCGTGGCGCGATGAGCCGCGCGAGTGGCATGAGCGGGGTAAGATCGGGCAACGTGAAACTGAGCACCGTCGCGCCACCGGCGACCAACGTGCGTTGCATGTGCTCGATGTCGGCCGCGACCGCGTCGGCATCGAAGCGCCGGCCGGTCACGTCGTTGGTGCCGCAGAAAACCGTCGCGAGATCGGGACGCATGGCGAGCGCGGCATCGAGCTGACCTGCCCGCACCTGCGCGGTGGTCAGCCCGCGCACCGCCAGGTTGGCGTAGTGGAGGTTGCCGTTCTGCACCGCATGGATGCGCTCGGCGAGACGTTGCGACCAACCGCGATAGCCGCCCCCTGATTCGCACGGGTCATCGATGCCTTCGGTGGAGCTGTCGCCGAGGGCGACATAGCGGGTGAAGCGGATGTTCCTGGCGAGTGACATGCCGCTGAGTTAGCACGACGACCGGTAGGTCGGATAGGTTTTTCCAAGACACGCACACGGGTGTAGCACCCTGTCGGACTGCTCGTGCGGATGACGGGCAACTGAGAGGCGCTCCCCATATCGCGATGACGGAATTGGAGGTAGCGTATCGAGCGGCTTGTCCGGCGTGCCCCCGAAGGCGTCCCGGCGGTGATCCGTATGAACCTTGTCGGTTTCGGAGTGCGCCCCCTGCGGACTCCGAGTCCGCGAAAAAACCAAACCCAAAAATGAATACCACTCCTCTGAAGAGCGCGGCCGTGGCTGCCTCGATGCTCGGTCTCTGTTCGGCCTTGGTCGGCCAGAGCGCCACCGTCAATCCGCCCGCCAGCTCTCAACAATACAAACAACAAGCCAACCGTCCGTCGGCTAACCCGGCCGCCGACAGCACCGCCGCATCTACGCCCGCGGTGGGCGACCGCTTGCAATCGGCACGCGAGCAGGCTTCGCCAGATCCCCGCGGTCGGAATGCCAGCCAGTTAATCGGTCTTCACGTGACGGACCGGAATGGCGAATCCCTCGGCAAGATCAACGACCTCGTCATCGACACCCATTCAGGAAAGGTGGTTTACGGCGTGGTCTCGTCCGGTGGCATCCTCGGCGTCGGCGACCAATTGCGCGCCATCCCGTTTGCGGCGCTCCGGCAAGATATGTCCAGCGGCCAGGAGCAGATGAGGGTTGATATCGACCAAGCGCGTTGGGGGCAGGCTCCGGCGTTTACCAAGGAGCAGGTCGCGTCGTTGAGCAACGATCTGCGCGGTCAGGAGATTTCCCGCTTCTACGGGCAGCCTCCGGCGGAGATACCGCAACGCAAGACGGGCAGCGGCAGCCCCGGGTTTCAGCCTTTGGTGCTGGCTAGCGAACTCATGGGCCGTGAAATCCGCAGCGGTGAACAGACCGTTGGTAAAGTTGAAGACGTGATCGTCCAGCCCCAATCCGGAACGGCGGCCGCGTTGCTCGATCCGAGCGATGACTTTGCCGGAACGGACCAGAAATACCTCGTCCCGTTCAGTAAACTCCTGGGGACGGGCGAAAAAACCGTGAACACGTCGCTGAGCCGAAAGGATTTCTCCTCGGCCAAAATGACCTCGGACGACTCGTGGGCGCGGAGCTCGGGTGGCAATGCGTTGTTCGTGTGGCCATCGGTGGCGTCCCTCCAGCAGCAAGCCGGGCAACGCCTCTCGTCCGCGGAGAGTGGTGGCCAAAGTGGGCGCGCGCCCGTCGAGGCGATCCAGCAAGCGATCCAAGCTGATCCGAGTTCGGCCCGCAGCCCGGGACTGATCAGCATCGCCGCCTCGGGCGACCGTGTGATCCTCAGCGGGACCGTGCAGAGCGAAGAGGTCAAAGAGCGCATCGGTGATCGCGCTCTGCAAGCGTCCCAAGGCTGGAATGTTGAAAACCAACTCCGCGTCGCCGAAGTGAGCGAGTAGGCAAGTTATACGATCGTAATAAAAGTAGACGCGGCGTCCCGCCGCGTTTCTGAGCTAAGGGAAACGCGGCAGGATGCCGCGTCTACTTTGTTGTTTACCAATCGTAACGCAGCCCCGCTCGGGACCAACGAGGCGGGGCGATGTTGACCACCCCTGCGGCGGTGCGGCCGGTTTCGACTTCCGTGTTGAACACGTTCTCCACGGCGATGAACGCCTCCCACCGACGCGCGAAACGCCGTGAGACGCCCAGGTCAACCGTGGCGGCGGCGGCGAGCAGAAGCGTATTTTCGTCGTCCTCAAACTGGTCGGAAAACCAGCGGGCACGCGCGGTCACTTGAATCGCGGCGGGCGCGTTCCACTTGGCGGACGTCGTGACGGTGTGGCGGGGAACTTGCGGGAGACGATTCCTCTTGAGTGAGGCGGGAGCGGCCGGACCCGGATCGGTCACTCGTGCATCGGTAAAGAGGTAGGCGGCATTTAAAGAAAGCGTGGTATGCGGCCTTGCGTGGGCGGAGGCTTCGAGGCCTTGCACGCGGACGCGGTCGAGGTTGCGGCGTTGGCGGGTGTTGGGGGCGATGGTGACGTTGGTCACCGCGTCGTTGAGTTCGTTGGCAAACGCCGTGAGAGACGCACCGACGGGCGTCTCCGCCCGACCGAGGTCAAGACCCGCTTCGACGCCGGTGAGCGCTTCGGGATCGAGGGCGGGATTGGCGTTCGTGGTGACCGCACCGACGCGGAACGGGCGATGGTATTCGTTGAGCGTTGGCACGCGGAACGCCTGATAGGCGGAGGCGCGGGTGCGGGCGGCGGGCGCGAGTTGCCAGACGAGCCCGAGATGGGGGCTGAACTCACCGTCGTCGCGCGCGGCGAACTGAGTATCGACCGGGAGCGGACCGCTCTCGCGCAGGAATCCATCGGTGTTTTGCCAATAATCGAGGCGGACTCCCGCCGAGGCGCGCAGGTTGGAAACAACGACGCGGTCGTGTTGGGCGAAGACACCGACGAAAGCCTGTTCGCCGCCGGCGTTCCGCTCGAAGGGGCCAGCAAAAAAGTTAAACCGCTCCCGCGTCTCGCCTTTCACCCAGCGGGCGTCGGCTCCGAGCGTGGTGGAGGCACCGCCGTCGAGCGACCACGTGGTCGTCAAAGCGCCGCCGGCCGCCTGGGCGGGAACCGCAAATTGGTCGTTGGCGGGCGTCTCGGCGGTGCGCGCCGCATTCACGGCGGAAAAGAACGAGGCAAAGGACTGGTCTTGGACGTAGAGTGTGGCGGACCAGGACCACTCGCTGGTGCTCGTGGCTACGGGGGCGGAGGCCAGGTTGGCGGAGAAGAATGCTTCTTCCGAGGCGTTGCGCTGGAGCGGCGTGCCGTTGCCGCGGTCCTCGGCGTAGAGGCGCGCCGCGACGGTGAGGGAAAGTGTATCGGACAACTCGCTACGCACGGAGGTCTGGACGCGTTGATAGTCGAGATCGGCGGAGCGATCAATGGGGCCGGGGTTGCGAACCAGGAAGACGCCGTCGGTCGCAAACGCGGCGGCATCAACCGTGACGGAGTGGCGGGCGTCGGCGGAGACGCGGGTCGCGAGAACCTCGCCGCCGCGCGTGTCGAAGTCGCCGACCAGCCCTTCGGCGGAGAAGCGGTCGCTGGAGGGCGCGGCGGTGAGGAGTTGCACGGCGCCGCCGAGCGCGGCGTTGCCCCAGGCACCGGAGCCGCCGCCACGCACGATTTCAGCGGAGGCGAGGGAGAGCTTGGGGATTTTGGTCCAGGCCACCCAGCCGCCGAACGGGTCGTTGAGCGGCACGCCGTCGAGGAGGACGAGGGAACGGCTCGCGCCGCTCGGGCCGAGTCCGCGGAGGGACACGCCTTGCGCGGTCGGATTGGCGGTGAGGCTACCGGTGCGACGGAAGAGGCTAAAGGCCGGCTCCGAACGGAGCGTATCGTCAATCGCGAGAGAGGGCGATGCGCGCAGGTCGTCGGCGGTGAAAACGGTGACCGCGACCGGAAGCCTATCGCTGGGTTGCGCGCTGCGGGTCGCGGTGACGACGAGCGGTGAAAGCAGAGTCGCGGGCTCGTCGGCGAGTAGAGTCGCGCCGGTCACGAGCCCCAAACTCACGCCCAAGAACCACGTTGCGTAGCGTGGGGTTTGAGGGAGGGACCGCCTCCGTGCGGTCCGGGCGACGGACGACACGGAGGTCGTCCCTCCCACGAGAGCAGATGGAGAGAACCAGCTAAGAGGAGTGTTCATCAGGGCAGGCGCTGTAGCCCGAAGATGGATACGTCCACGCCGGGAGAAACCATGGCGTAGTCGGCGGGGCGGGCGGGATCAGGGAAGTGATTGTCGGTGAAGAGCGATGTTTCGGCGCGATCCACCCGGGCGGGAGAAAGCAGGTAAGGCGCATGCCAGACCTGGCCGACATGGAGGCGGCCCGTGCGGTGGGATTGGCTGAAGAGCAGGTAACGTTCCGCGAGAAAGTATTCGAGCGAGCCCGGCGAGGCGGGTGCGGGTGGCGTGGTGCCCGCGTAGGTGAAGTGATTCATCGCAGCGGGGCCGGTAGGCCCTGCCGAAGCTCGTCGCGATTTAAAATCCGCAAACGCGCCCGCATCGGAATGCGAGTAACCTATTGGGTTACTCGATGCTTGCGGCGTGCGGTCGGTTTTCCCGGAGTTTGAGTAACCTAATAGGTTACTCGGGGTTGGTCGGACGCCGTTTTGGGTGGCGTGGACGTAGGGGAGGGAGAAGAGGGTGCGGGCGAGTTGGACGGCGATGGGGTTGTTGCAGTCGAGGGAGTAAAACCAGACGCCCGGCGTGCCGTCGGCGAAGTGGACGTAGGTGCGGAGGTTGAGCTCCAAAAACCACGACAATCCCGGCACCGGCGGGCAGAAACGCGGGCGCACGGCGTCCATCCAAAACGGGACCACACCGAGGTAGGCGTGGCCGTGGTGAGTATCGACGTGAAGGCCGGCGGGCAACGTGGCTTGGATCGCGGCGGGGTCCCACGACCAGTGAAGAAACAGCAGGTGCCTCCACGATTGGAACATCACCGGAGAGCGGGTGGCCGGGCGCACGCGGCAGGCGGCGCGTTGTTCAGGAGTCGGAGCGGTCGGCATAAAGAGGGATTATGCGCAAGGGCGGCCTGAAGGCAAAAGCGGGCGTTCACTCGCTGGTGCTCGTGGCTACGTTCGGGTTAGAGGTCGGACTCTTGGACGAGGCGGAACTCGCCGGGCTTGAGTTCGCCGAGGGTGAGTTGGCCGAACTGGACGCGATGCAGCGTAAGGACGGTCGCGCCGGTGGCGGCGAACATGCGGCGGACCTGGTGATACTTCCCCTCGGTGAGGATCAGTTCGGAGGTGCGCGGGGCGTCGGCAAACAGGCGCAACTCAGCGGGGGCGCACGGCTCTTTTTCGCCATCGAGGAGGAGCGTGCCGGTGGCGAAGAGCGCGATAAGGTCGGGCGGGAGATCGCGATCCGTCGTGGCGCGGTAGAGCTTCGGGACCTTGTGTTTGGGCGAGGTGTATTTGTGGACGAGCTCGGTTTGGTCGGTGAGCAAGATCAGGCCCGAGGTGTCTTTATCGAGACGGCCGATGGACGTGATCTGGGGGTTGCGGGCGCGCCAGCGGGCGGGGAGCAGGTCGTAGATGAGCGGGGCTTCGCGGGGGTCGTGGGAGCAGGTGAGGCCGAGCGGTTTGTTGAGGACGAGGAGCAGGCCGTCGGGGTGGTCGAGCGGCTCGCCATCGATGCGGACATCGGTGGGGGCAACTTTGCCGGAGGGGTCGCGCACGGGGAGGTCGCGGACGGTGACGGCGTTTTTCTTGAGGAACTCGCGGGCTTCCCGGCGGGAGCAGTAGCCGAGGTTGGCGAGGAGCTGGTCGAGACGGCGCATGGATGGAGTGAAGGGGAATCGAACGCAGTTCCGGGCCGGATGGCCAACGCGGAAAAAGTATAACCTATAAGGTTATGCTTTTTGCTGGGGGGAGGTTGTGGGAGGCGCGGTGGTGGGGTGCGGGGTGGGAAGAGGGTGCGTGGGGAGGGTGCGTGGGGAGGGCGCGCGGGCGAGGGGGCGCGAAGGGGGGTGGGAAACGTTTTGCGCCCGGCGGCGGTTTTGAGGCGTAGTGTGGGGATATGGTGCGTTGGTCGTTGTTATCGCTGGCGATGGTGTTCGCGGGGTGCGCCTCGTTGACGTGGTGGCGCGCGCCCACCCTGTGGCAGTGGAAGACCGCCATCCTGATCGGCGAGTTCGGGCACGTGCTGGTGCTGCTGCCGGTGTTGGTCGGGATGATCGCGTGGTGGCAGGGCGGCGGGCTGCGCGGCGTCATCGTTGCGGTGTGCGTGGTGACGGCGGCGGCGTTGCTCCGGCCGGTCGCGCAGGCGGCGTGGAGCGCGCACGACTTACCCGCGAAACTGGAAGCGGCTTTCGGTAAGGTGGCGATGGAGCGCGCGCCGTTTTCGCTGGGTGCGTTGGTGGCGCGCGCCGGGGAAGCGGTGCGCGTGGAGACGCGGGAAGTCGCGGCGGGGCTGCCGATGGATTTTTATCGGGCGCGAGGGCGCGACGCGTCGTCGCCAGCGCCGTGTGTGGTGATGATTCACGGGGGTGGTTGGGACAATGGCGACCGCACACAGCTGCCGGCCGTCAACCACCACCTCGCGCAACGCGGCTACGCGGTCGCGGCGGTGAGTTATCGGCTCGCGCCGAAGACGGTGTGGCCGGCGCAGGCCGACGATGTGGCTGCGGCCATCGCGCATCTAAAAACCAACGCGGGCGAACTGGGCATCGACCCGACGCGCCTCGTGTTGATGGGGCGCTCCGCAGGTGGACAGCTGGCGACGGCGATGGCTTACGGGCGGCCCGACCCGGCGGTCCGCGGAGTGGTGTCGTTTTACGGTCCGCATGACCAGGTGTTCGCCTGGGGGTTTTCGCGGGAGGATGACATTTTAAACGCGGTGAAGTTGTTGCGCCAATACTTGGGCGGCACGCCGGACACAGCGGCGGAGGCGTATCGCACCGCTTCGGGATATCTGCTGGTGAACGCAGACAACGCCGTGCCCACGCTGCTGGTGCACGGGTTGCAGGATTCGATGGTGTGGCACAAGCAGAGCGAGCGGTTAGAGGCGAAGCTCGACGACTTGGGTGTGCCGAACGCGTTCGTGTCCCTCCCGTGGGCGACGCATGCGTGCGATTTTAACCCGCGCGGCCCGTCGGGGCAGCTGTCGTGGTATGCGCTGGAGTGGTTTTTGGCCGCCGTGACGAAGTAGATCGTGGGTTGTGCGGCCGATTATAGGCTCGCAAGGAAGAGGACATTTGGGGTGCGTTATCCTAGCCAATACCCCGGCAACACCACTTTCTATGTCTCTTTGGGAATATAAGCACATCACCAGCGGTCCGCACGGTTTTGCGACGCCGGCCCTTTTGGAGTCGTATCTCAACCAGCTCGGCAAGGACGAGTGGGAGATTATCAGTTATCAAACGCTTCCGGCCAACGCCCTCGCCTTCAACGGCGTCGCCCGCCGCACCACGTTGCGCGATTGGACACTCGAAAGCGCCGCGGCCGCCGCCGCGAAAATCGAGGCCGACAAGATCCGCGCTGAGTTCGCCGCCAAATTTCAGGGCAACGCTCCCGCCGTCGCAACCGGTGGCACCGACGCGGCGACCGAGAAACCGTCCACGCTCGTCTCCGAAACCGCCGCGCCCGAGGACGGTTTCCGCAAATTGCGCGACACGGAGCGCGACGGCGACCCCGAGGCCGCCGAAGAGGGCGATTGGGATAACTGGGATAACCTCGACGACGACCTGCCGACGTTCTTCGAGGCGATCAAACCGCACCTGCGCAAAAACCAGCGCGGCCCGGGCCAGTCCGTCGGAGTCACGTTCCTGGCAAAACGCTGGGAGCAGAGCGAGGGTGATCTCATCAACGCGCTCAAGGAGTGCGGTTTCGTCATCCCGGAAACCGAGGACGCGCCGCCCGAGATTTTGGAGTTCGAGGGGGAGCTTTACTGGCTCAACTTGAACAACCGCCACGAGCTCTTCCTTAACACCCGCGAGAAGCCACGTCCGGTGTTCCGCGCCGTCCCGGCGAAGAAGCTCGACCCGGCCGACCCTACGTTTGCCGTGCTCGCCGAGGAGGCCGCCGCCGAACAGGCGGAAAAGGCCAATCGCGAGGCCGAGCGTGTCGCCCGCGAAGCCGAACAGGCCGCCCGCCGCGCCGAACACGAAGCGCGCCGCGTGGCGCAGCAGGCGGAGCACGAGGCCCGTCGCGTTGCCGCACAAGCCGCCCGCGAAGCCGCGCAGGCCGCCGCTGCCGCGAAGGCCGCGGCCGGCGCGGCCTCCGCGCCGGATGCTCCGGCGGCCGAAGGCGAGGCGACGGCGGAAGTCGAGTCCGCGCCCACGGTGGTGGACCCGGCTTCGCTGCCTCCCGAAGCCGAAGAATTCCTCACGGCCGTGCGGGTGCAGATGCGGCGCAACCGTCGCGGTCAGGGTTACTCGGGCAGCATCACCTATCTGGCCCGCGCCTTTAAGCAGTCGGAGGCCGATTTGGTGGAGATGTTCACCGCCGTCGGCCTGAGCGTTCCGGAAACGGCCAACGACAAGCCTGCGAAGACGACCATCGGTGCGTTTGTGTATTGGTTAAACAAGGACAGCCGTGGCGCCATCTGGATCAACGGTGACGAAGTGCGCGCGCCCAAACCGCCCGCACCAATCGCGCCTGATGCGCCTGATGCGTCTGCTGCGGCGACAGCGGAGGCCGGTGTGCAAGGTGCGGAGACCACGGCGACGGCCGCCGCGACCGAGTCGGCTCCCGTCGCCGAGCCGGTTGCCGCTATCGACCCGGTTTCATCCGTCGAAGCGCCTGCGCCCGCGCCCGTCGCCGTGTCGGAGGCCGAGGCGGTTCCCGAGCCTGTCGCACTCGCACCGGCACCCGTCGTCCCCGAGCCCGTTACTGAAGCGCGCGAGCCGGTCGCGTTCACCAACGCGTCTCCGCTCGCCGGGGTGCGCCTGTTGTTGAACCCCAACAAGCGCGGCACCGGTGTGTCGGCCGAAGTGAGTTATCTGGCGCGCACGGTAGGACGTGATTTGCAGGACTTCCTCGTGGTGCTTACGGACCTCGGTTTGGCGTTGCCGGACACCGATGAGGACAAGCCTTCGTTCGTCGAACACGGCGACGATATATTCTGGCTGAATAAAAACCCGAAGGACGGCTCGGTGTGGCTGAACGCGAAGGCATCGCGGGCATCGGTGAAAAAAGCGGCTGCGGGCGGCGCGAAGCCGAAGGCGAAGAAAGCGGATGTGACGGAGTGATTGAGCGGGTTTATGTGGGAAGCGAGCTTGCTCGCGAGGCGTGAACAACGCGAGCAAGCTCGCTTCCCACACCGAAACGCGCCATTACACAGAAGCGCGCCCTTAC
>JANODO010000230.1:0-8723 GCA_031412735.1 Rariglobus sp.
GTTGGGGATAGGTCAATTCGCCTTGGTTTTCATGGGGGGGGGGGGGTTTGGCCGCTAATGTTGAAAACTTGCTGTTTTTGGTCACCAAAATTCTTAAAGCCGTTTTTTTCCCAATTATTGTCCATCAAAAGGGGGAAACAGCCGCGCCTCCGCTCAATCGCCGGAGCCATTGGCGAGAGGCTTCTCCCAAAGAAGCGGCCCATTAGCCGATTCCATAAGTGGTTAATCCACTCGGAATCCGACTCGCGATCTGACCCGCATCAGAACTTCACGGAGTAGTGCTAGGGCGTGTTTCTAAAATAAATCAGGTCGGCGTGAGAGGGAAAGCGGGCTCGGCCAAGGCGGCCGAGGCGGGCGACCCAGCGGGTCATGCCGCCGAGGGCAACGCCGGCCCAGCCCGCTTTCCCTCCCAATGGAGCCGGGACCTCCCGGTCCCGTCCGAGCACGCAGTGTTCGACGGCCTGAGGTATTTCAGAAACACCCCCTCGTTCTACTCTTTTTCTGAGGGGCCGGGTGGTTTTTCCGTAGGTAGGCTGCCTGCTTGCAGGCGCGGTTCAGAGCGCGAGCGAGCTCGCGGCCTACTGAAGCATTTCAGGAATACGCCCTCATGCGTTCATTCAGCCCGTAAGCCTCCCAAAAACGAGGCAACCGCACACGCCAATTACCGCGCCCCCTACGCCAACAAACGCACGGCCGGCCGCTCCTTGAGCGATTAGAGTAGGTGCCTTCATGAGCATCGTCTCGCGCCTCATTCCCATCGCCTCCGCCTCGCTCCTTTTTGTCGCTACCTCCGTCACGGTCAGAGCCGACGCCGACACCAAAGCCAACCCGCCGGCAAAGCCCGTTTTCCAACTAAAGCCGACCGTCTCCGCCCGTGTAGGGTTTGACGACAATGTCTTCCTGCAAGACCGCGCCGACATCCTCCCGGGCGTGACCAACGCCGTTCCGGATCGCGCGAGCTCCTGGGTCGCCCGCGCCTCGATCACCCTCGATGCCGCATGGTCCGTTTCCCCCGCCCTACGACTCACCGCCGGCTATGCGCCCGAGGTTGTGCGCTACGAGGCCTACTCGTCGGAAAGTCACGACAACCACCGCGTTGACCTCGCCATCGGCGGGCAGGACGGAGCCTGGAATTATCAACTCAAGGGCAACCTGCTCTTCGTGAACGGCACCGATGTGTCCCCGACTTACGGGCACACCGGCGGCGGCCCCGCCATCGGCGGGGCCAACGTGCGCGCGCGGCGTGAACAGCTCGCCCCAAAGCTGGGCGGTCACGTCACGCGGCAACTCCACGACGGCAGCGGCTTCGTGCGCCTGACGGGCGAGGTCGCCGCGAACGATTTCCGCACGCACCAGCTCAACACCACGACCGCTCCGGGTTATGCCAATTATATCGACCGATCCGAGTCCACGGCGGGCATCGAAGCCGGTCGGTTCCTCCGCCCGGATTTTGCGCTCATCACTGCGGTTCGTGCCGGCGAACAGCGTCAAGACAACCTCCTCGGCGTGGGACCCAACTACACCCATACGCTCGCCCGGTTGTTGGTTGGCGTCGAAGGCAAGCCCGGCCGAAAAGTTAGCTTGCGCATGCTAGCCGGCCCCGACCTGCGGCGCTTCGGCGACGCGGTTGCGCCCGGCTTTGATCGCACCCGCACGGCGCGTTACATCGAGGCATCGGCGACGTGGACCCCGTGCGTCACCGACACGATTTCGTTCACGGCCAAAGACGGGCTGTTGTTGTCCTCCGGCGGACGCGGCGCTTATCAACACACCGGGGGCAACATCCAGTGGAAGCACACGTTTGACGCGAAGTGGAGCGCCTCATTCGCAGCCGACGTCCAAGTCGGCGACAGTCGCGATTACCTGCCGGCCGCGACTCGCCGCCTCGACTGGATCTACACCGGCGCGATCAACATCGCGCGCGTCATAGCCCCCAAGACTAAGTTGGACTTGGAGATCGCCCGCGAGTGGAGCGACTCCGCCGTCTCCGACCAACCCGGCCGCGAATACACCCACTGGCTCGTGACCTTCGGCATCCGCCAGATGTTCTGAAGCCACCCAGGCTTTCAGGCAGCCTGTGCGTTGGTCGCATTCCGCCGCAGAGAAAAAATGCCTGCCCCACTTTCAAGCCTCTCCCCAACCACCCCGGGCCCAAACCCGGTTTGTCAACTAATAGGTTACAAACCGGGTTTGAGTCCGTGCCGATAAAAACCTCGCGGCGGAACCCCGTGCGGTCGCTCGCATTCACGGCGACGAACGTTATTTTCAACAATGCCGCCGTTCGTTCAACGCCTCTTCGTCGCCCTGCAACCGACCGAGCCGGTGCGCGCGTCCCTCACCACCCTGGGCGGCGACATCGCTCGCGCCCGGTGGATACCGCCGCCCCAGCTGCACATCACATTGCGCTTCATTGGCGACGTATCCGAAGAATCACGACAACACATCGAGGTTGCGCTAGACCGGGTGCGCGTGCGGTCCTTTTTCCTCGCCTCGGAAAGCACTGGGCGTTTCCCGGCGCGTGGTCACCCCGCCGTGGTGTGGGCGGGCGTGGCGGCACACCCGCACCTGCATCAGCTCCGCCAACAAGTGGACGACGGACTGCTCGCAACGGGCGTCTTCCTCGAACTGAGACCCTTCGCCCCGCACTTCACGCTCGCCCGCACGGTCGAGGCGTCGGCCGGGGCCGTGGACCAATGGCTGAAAACTCACCGCGATTTCAAGGGCCCCGCCTGGCGCGTCGATGCCTTCCATCTCATGGCCAGTGACCTCAAACCCGAAGGCCCGGAGCACCGCGTGCTCAGGAGCTTTCCGCTGGAGCCTTCGGCCTGAATGAAAAATCCGACGTGGGAGCGAGCTTGTCTCGCGAGGATTGATCATCGCGGGACGAGCTCGCCGCCCACCCCAAGCCCCGAATCACAACGTCAAGGGCACGCCTAGCTGCCGCAACGCGTTCAGCGCAAACTGCACCGCCACCGCCGCCAGCAACAGGCCCATGAGGCGGGCGGTCAGCTTGAGCAGCAACGGATTGATGCGGTGCGCGCTCACCGCCGCGAAGCGCAAGATAACATAACTCAGCACACACACGACAATCACACAGCCCAACAACGCCGCATGCTGCGACCAACCCTGCGCCTGCGCGCGCAAGATCAACACGGCGGAGATCGCCCCCGGGCCAGCCAGCATCGGCACGCCCAACGGGGTGATCGCGATGTCGTCCTTGGCCGCGCCCGCCTCGACCTCCTCCGCCGTTTCGCGAGCCGCCGTGGGCTTCGCATACAACATGTCCAACGCGATCAAGAAGAGCAGCACGCTGCCTGCAATCTGGAACGCCGGCAACGTGACCCCGAGCAGTTTGAAAATCCACTGCCCGGTCAGGAAAAACACAATCATCACGCCTGCTGCGACTGCCGACGCAAGGCGGGCCATGCGGATCCGCGCCGCCCGCGAATCACGCGCCGTCATCGCCAGAAACGCCGGCACGAGCGCGATCGGGTCCACGATCGCAAAAAGCGATCCGAATGCCAGTAGCGTGTATTCGATCAGGCTCATGCGACCGGTTCAGCATGCACCGGCCGACCCGGCCTGCCAAGTGGTTCTCTCAACTCGAAAAATTTTACGAGTCATGGGGTGATTTTCCGCATTGTCACCGGCACCACGCGGCCTTCCTCGGGTCGGTTGGCCGGATGCCTCTCAAGCTCAGCGATACGCTTCAACTCCACAGCGGCCGGCACATGCCCTTGCTCGGCTTTGGCACCTGGAAACTCAACGACGGTCAAGAAGTGAAAGACGCCGTGACGACCGCGCTGCGGACCGGTTATCGCCACATCGACACGGCCTCCGCTTACGAAAACGAATCCGGCGTCGGAGCGGCCATTCGCGAGAGCGGCCTCCTGCGCGCCCAGGTGTTCGTCACCACCAAAATCTGGACCGACGCCATTCGGCAAGGTCGCGCCGCCGTGGTCGCCTCCTGCGAAGAGTCCCTCGAACGCCTGGGTCTCAGCCACGTCGATTTGCTTCTGCTTCACTGGCCCGTCGTCGGGAAAGACCGCGAGGCGTGGAAGGCGTTGGAGCAGCTTTACCGCGCCGGCAAGGCGCGCTCCATCGGCGTGAGCAATTACCTCCCGCACCACCTCGACGCGTTGCTGCAGTCCGGCGTAGCCGTGCGCCCGATGGTCAACCAGATCGAGTTTCATCCCTACTTGCTGCAGCCCGAGCTCGCCTCTGCCTGTCGCAAATATGGCATCGTGCGCGTGGCGTGGTCGCCGCTCATGCAGGGCAAAGTCAACGAGGTGCCCGAGATCGTCGAGATCGCCCGGCAACACGGTAAAACTCCTGCGCAGATCGTGCTCCATTGGGATTTACAGCATCAGGTCGCGACGATCCCGCGCTCGGGCAACGCTGCGCGCATCGCCGAGAACGCCGCGCTGTTTGACTTTGAGCTCAGCCCCGCAGACCTCGCCGTGCTCGACCAACTTGATCGCCGCAAACGTTTCGGACCGGACCCGGAGCACTTTGATTTCTAAGAAATCATCCGCCCCCGGTATCGCCCGGCACCTTTGCTGGAAAGGAGGGCGCAGCCGGTGCCCGGAGGTGGCGTCTGCCTCCTGAACGGGCCTGCCGCTGTTGCCCAGCCAAACCGTCGGCCACCTGCCTCTGTCGATCCGATTTCCGCCCGGCCGCAGAATACCCTTCCGTGTTTGTTAAGATTCGGTAAAACCTATCCGCAGAAGTCCCCTACTTCTATGTCAGTTACCCCGACCACCCCTGCTCGCGTTCTGATCGCCGATGACTCCGTCGTTGGCCACGGCGTGCTCGTCATCCTGCTCGAAAACGCCGGTTACGACGTGATCAGCGTGCGCGATGGCCAACACGCGATGGAGGCCCTGCGCGCGCACGCCTTCGATGTGGCGATTCTCGATCACGAAATGCCCCGCTTCGACGACCTCGGCGCCCTGGCCGAACTGCGCGACGTGTTGCCCGACCTGCCCGTGATTGTGTGCGCGAGCACCGCCACCGCCGAGCAAGCAACGCGCTACCGTGAGCTCGGCGTGGAGACCTTCCTCAACAAGCCGGTCGATCCTCACGTGCTGCGCGACCACATCGCCCGCGTCCTCACTCACCATAGTCCGCAACTCGCCGCACATCACGAGAGTGCGCCGCCCTTTCGCGCGCTGCACGCGACGCTCGATACACCGGTGCCCAGCCCGCTGGCGGCTGGGCTTTCACAGGTATCCCGCAAGCTCCGGAGCGAGCTGCTCCGCCTGCGCGACTTCCGCTCGGTGGCGGTGCTTGAAGGTCCGCACGGGTCAGGCCGCTTTGAACTCGCGCTCGGCCTCGCGCCGGAAAGCGACGTCCACCGGTTTGTCTGCCATGCCGACGACCTGTCGCCCGCGCATCTCGACGGGTTGTTCAAATCGGCCTTGGCCGTGAACACGCCCGTCTTCTTCGTGGTGCTCGAAGCCGACCGCCTCGACGCCGCACACCAAACCTTTCTGGCCGACTTCGTCAGCGGGCGACTCCCCGCCTACGCGTCTATCTCGAAACGCCTGCGCCTCGTGCTCTGCGCTCAGCGGTGTCTGTGCGAGCTGCATTTTAACGAGCTCCTGCTGATGCGCGCGGGAACGACCACTTTGGTCATTCCGGAGTTCGGCGACCGCCGGGTCGATTGGGCCGAGATCGCCCGCACCATCCTGCGCCGTCTCGGCCAAGGTCGCCGCACGCTCGATCCCGAAGCCACCCGCTGGATCAACCTGAAAACTTGGACCGGCAACTACATGCAGCTCCACCGCACGCTGGAGCTGGCCCGTCGCCACGCTGGGTTGGAGCTGGTGCTGACGACCGCCCACCTCGAACCCGCCTTCACCGCCGAACCCACCTGCGTTGACCCGTTGTTTCACGACCTGCTCTTCCACGTGCATTCGAGCGCGTGATCGGGAGGTAGGAGCCCGTTTACGGGCGATGTTGGACACGTGGTGGCTTTAAGTTTTCGGGTGCCGCTCATCGCCCGTAAACGGGCTCCTACCTCCCGACCGTTCCGCTCCCGGCTCCATAAAACTCTTTGCCAAATCCAGCGGACTGGCCGCTCATGCCTGTCCGTCCGTTCGTTACTCCATCGCGCCATGCCTCCTCAAATCCTTGTCATCGATGATTCCAAAGCCGTGCGGCTCATCATCAAAAAAGTCCTCACGCCCTTCGCCTGCGTGGTCGCCGAGGCGACCAATGGTTTTACCGGGCTCTTCGCGATGGAGCGCTCCATGCCCGACCTCCTTATGATCGACGTAGCCATGCCCACCATGGACGGAGTCGAAATGCTCACGATGCTCAAGTCGAATCCCCAGCTCGCGCCAATCCCGGTGATCATGCTGACCTCGTCGACCGACCACAGGGTGCTCCCGCAGATCACCGCGCTCGGCGTAAACGCCCTACTCCAAAAACCGTTCACCGAAGCCACCGCTGTCGAGACGATCCGCAGCGTCCTCAAGCTCACGCCCGTCAAAGCCAGCAAAGGCTAATCCGAAAAGGTAGGAGCCCATTTATGGGCGATTGGCGGCATGCGACTACCGTATCACCCCGCACAAAACCCATCCCCCCACATCGCCCATAAATGGGCTCCTACCTCGCCGGACATCAACCCCGGCGCGCCGGATGCACCAGCGGCAGAACCGGATCCACCGGCTCACCAAACACCGGCCAATCGCGCTCGTCCCACGTAAACGGCTGCGCACGCACTTCGCGGTCGTTCCAGCCATCACGGCGGTTGTTTTTCGCGTGATAAACCAGCCAGTCCTCCCGTCCATCCGGGGACGTTACAAAACCACAATGCCCGACGCCGTAGGCGTGCTCGTTGCGGGCGAACACCTGACCGACTAATTTCCACGACCTCGCATCAAGCGGGTCTCCGCCATCAAGCGCCAGCATGCCGAGGCAATAATCCGCAGTCCACGAGCCGCTCGCCGAATAGACGATAAACGTGCGGCCACCGCGGCGCAGGATCTGCGGACCTTCGCAGATGGGCATAGCGCGACGCTCCCACTCCTGGTCAGGCTCTTTGATGAGCACCGGCCGACCGGAGAGTTCAACGGGGCTCTTCATCGCCGAGATATAAAGGTTTTGCTGGCCATTCTTTTTCCCCGGCCAGCCGGACCACACGAAATACCGCTGGCCGTTGTCGAGGGTGAGCACCGTGCCATCGATCGCCCAGGTGCCGGTGTCGAAAACGGCGGCGAGTCGGAAGTTCCCCATCAGGTCGTCGGTCTCCGCCGTGAGCACGGCCATGCGGTGGTTATCGTTATCGCCGTCGTCCGCCGCGAAATAGATGTAGGCCTTGCCATCGAGGACGTGCAGCTCGGGCGCCCAGATGTGGCGCGCAACCGGCCCGTTGTTGGCGGGCGCCCAGACGCGCCGGCGCGGGGCGTGTCCGAGCGAGGCAAAGTCGATGGCCTCGCGCAGGAAGACGCCCTCCTCGGTGGATTCGCAGTAATAGTATCGACCGTTATGATACGTAATCTGCGGGTCCTGCGCGGGCGGGCGCAGCAAGGGATTCGTGAAGACCGACGCAGCGACCGGTGCGAGGGCCGCCGGCTCGGCGGCGGCCTGGGCGGCGACGCCGCCCAAGGCCACGGCGAGCATGAGCGAAAGCCGCCGGCGCGAGCGGGCACGTGCGGGGTTGAGGAGCTGAGGGGTAGGTGCGCCGGCGGCTTTTCTCATGCCACCCAGTGTGCCTTTTTGGACGGCAAGAATTTATCCGCCTCAGTCTGATACGCGTGTCAGCCCGCGCGACGCAGGCCTGTCGGTGTCCGTCCGACACGGGTTCACCTCCGGAGTGTAGGAGCCCATTTATGGGCGATGAGCGAGCCGCGAACACGGCAACGTCAGCGCCCTGCCCGGGAATCGCCGATAAATGGGCTCCTACCTCCCCGACCCCGCCAGCAGCGCGTAGATCAACACCGCGCCGGCGACCGACACGTTGAGCGATTCCACGCGGCCGCTGCCAGGGATCGTCACGAGGCGCGTGCAGGCGCGCTCCACGTCGGGCGCGAGGCCGTGTTCCTCGTTGCCGAGCACCACCGCCACCGGTTTGGCCGGCCCTGCCAACGCGACCGGTTTACCGCCGCGTGCCGCCGCACCCGCCACATCGTAACCGGCGGCAGCCAGGTCGCGCATGAGCTTCGCCAAATCCGGCGTGCGCCACACTTCGACTTGCTCCAGTCCGCCTTCCGATACGCGAAACGCCGCCTCGCCGGGCAGCGCGGCCTGCGGGTGCGCCGGGATGATGAGGTGCTCCACGCCAAAAAACGCCGCCGTGCGCGCGATCGCGCCCAGGTTGTGCGCGTTGCCGATGCGGTCGAGCAGCACGAGCGGCGTGCGCTTCGCCGCCCAGTTTGCCACGACGCGGGCATCCGGCGCGCGCAGCTTCGGGGCCTCGATCACCGCGACGATACCTCCGTGGTGGATACTACCGGCAATCTTCTCCAACTCGGCTGGCGGCACGCAGCGGTAAACCTTCCGCGCGGCGGCGAGAGTCTTGCAGATCGCGCCGACCTTTCGACCGGTCGCCTCGTCAAAAAACAGCCGCTTGATCGACGCCGGGTCGGACTCAAACCGCGCCCGCACCGCGACGAGCCCGCATAGGTTGAGCTCCTTGGGATTGCCGCTCATGGGTTCGAAGTGACCGACGTGGGAGCGAGCTTGCTCGCGATTCCGATCCATCGCGAGCAAGCTCG
>JANODO010000231.1:0-12557 GCA_031412735.1 Rariglobus sp.
CCTGGGGCGTGCTCGGGTAGATGGCCTTGAGGCCGGGCATGGAGAGGAAGAGCGACTCGAGCTCTTGTGAGTGGAAAGAGCCCATGGTGAGGCCGCCGCCGCAGGGGAGGCGGAAGACCAGCGGCACGGCGGCGCCGGCGCGGAAGTGGTAGGTCGCGGCGTTGAGCGTGATCTGGGTGACGGCTTCGGTGGAGAAGTCGGCGAATTGGAATTCTTCGATCGGGCGGTGTCCGTTGAGGGCGAGACCGATGGCCCAGCCGGTGCAGGCGCTTTCGGCGAGCGGGGTGTTGAACACGCGGGGACGGCCGAAGTCCTTGAGAAGGCCGTCGGTGACCTTGAACGCGCCGCCGTAGGTGCCGATGTCCTGGCCGAGGAGAAGCGATTCGGGGCGTTCGGCGAGGATCTTGCGAAGGGCGGCGTTGATGGCCTGGGCGGACGTGAGTTGCTCGGTTTTCGCGGGCGTGGGCTGCCACGCGATGGGGGCGGAGTCGGGGGCGAAGACGTCGGCGAGCAGGCTGGCGTCGGGCGCGGGGCGGGGAACGGCGAGTGAGACCTGGATACACGCTTCGAGGTAGGCGTGGAGCTCGGCTTCGATTTTTTCGAGGGCGGCGGTGTGTCCGGCGGCGACGAGTAGGGCGCGGTATTTGGGGAGCGGATCCTGGGCGAGGATGGCGTCGAGTTCGCCGGGCTTGAGGTAGTCGCAGGTGTCGTAGGCGGCGTGTCCGCGCATGCGCAGGGTGTGGGCCTCGATGAGCACGGGGCGCGAGGTGGCGCGGACCTTGTCGAGGGCGGCGGCGAGGGTGCGGGCGACCGTTTCGATGTCGCCGGTGGCGTCGAGGGAGAAGCCCTCGATGCCGTAGCCGGCGGCGCGTTGATAGAGCTCGACGCCGGCGGTGAACTGCTCGCTGACGGGGGTCGAGTAGGCGTATTTGTTGTTCTCGATGATGAAGACGATCGGCAGCGAAAGAACGGACGCGAGGTTGAGAGATTCGTGGATGTCGCCGGTGCTGGAGCCGCCATCGCCGAAGAACGTAAAGCCGACGGCGGGTTTGCCGTGGCGGCGTTGCGAATCGGTGACGCCGAGGACGTGCGACAACATGGAGCCGAGATGGGAGATCATCGGCAGCGAGCGGTTTTTAACGTCGCCGTGGTGGACGTTGCCTTCGCGGGCCTTGGTCGGGCTAAGGGCGTTGGCGAAATACTGGTTGAGGTGATCGCAGAGGTGGTCGCTCCAGATCAGGTGTCCGCCGAAATCGCGATGGGTGAAGGAGATCGCGTCGATGGTTTTGTCTGCGAGGAGGATGAGCGGGATGATCAGACCCTCGTTGCCTTGGCCGCCGGTGACGGTGCCTTTGATGAGGCCCTGGCGGAAGAGCTCGAGGATGCGGTTGTCGCCGGTGCGGGCGAGGTGCATCCAAGCGTAGAGGCGCAGGAGGGCGGCGGCCGGGTTTTGATCGAACTCACCGGCGCGGAGATCGCGTTCGGAGAGGATGGCGGGAGGTGTGGGAAAGGCCATATCGGGGCGGTCACGGTGAGGAGCGTGCAAGGGGTGGGCAAGCCTGCGCGCAGGTCGCCGCATCGCGCGGCGGAATGACCAATGACCAATGACCAATGACCAAGGGCCAAGGACCAAGGGCCAAGGGCCAAGGACGAATGACCAAGGGACGGAGTTTGCGTGGGAGTCCTGTCTATAGCGGCGATCACTTACTGCTTGCGGTAGATTGGCGAAAGGCTGAATTTTTATGCAAATGTCCTACGCTGATGACGGAACCACCGGTGTGGGTTGGGGATGGGTTGAGGATGGATCAGGGAGGAAGATATCGCAGAGAAACCTCAGTGAAGCACTGAATTTGTCCGACCCCCTCAATTAATGTCTGTGCGTATGTCACGACCTTCACCCGACCACCCCGCAGAAGAATCGAGCCGCGTGCGTTACTATGCGCATACGGCGGAAAAAGCCGACGGCACACGCGATCCGGACAAAAGTAAATGGCAGCACCTCGCCACCCACCTGCGCAACGTGGCCAACCTCGCCGCGAAGTTCGCCGCCCCCTTCGGAGCCACCGACGAAGCCCGCCTCGCCGGCCTGCTCCACGATCTGGGGAAATACCGCGACGAATTCCAATCCTACCTGCGCGGCGAACGTTCCAGCAGCGTCGAAACCCAACACGCCATCTTTGGAGCCGCTTGGGCGGCCGAAGAAAGCCGGCAGATTGCCTGCACCGCCCTGGCTATCGCGGGCCATCACGCCGGCTTGCACAACCAATGCGACATTGAGGCCATGTGCTCCAAACGAGCCCTTTGCATCCCGGCAACAGTTCCCGTTCTCATCGCCCTGCTCGAAGGCGAAGTCGGACCGCTTCCTTCGTTGACCGCACCGCCAGCATGGGTTCGCGACGAACACTCCGCAGAATTTTACACCCGACTAATCTTCTCCTGCATCGTGGACGCTGACCGTCTCGACACCGCGCAATGGCCCTCCTCGCCGCCCGCTGATATACTGCTCGATACCGACGCCTTGCTCGCCGCCGTCCACGCCGAACGTGAGTTCAAAACCACCAACGGCAAAAACCCCAGCAGCCCGCTCGCGGCCCTCCGCAACCGCATCTTCGACACCGCCCTGGAACGCGCAGCACTGCCCACTGGCTTCTTCTCGCTCACCGTCCCCACCGGCGGCGGCAAGACGCTAGCCTCGATGGCCTTCGCCCTCGCTCATGCTCGCGCCCACGGCCTCCGCCGCATCATCGTCGTCATCCCTTACCTTTCGATTATCGAACAAAATGCTGCCGAATACCGCCGCATCTTCGGCAACGATGTCGTTCTCGAAAACCACTCCGGGGTCGCCCCCTCCGACGATGCCGATGAGGAGGAAAAATCCCGCCTCGAACTCGTCTCTGAAAACTGGGACTCGCCCGTAATCGTCACGACCTCCGTCCAGTTCCTGGAATCCCTCTTCGCCGCCAGCCCCTCGCGTTGCCGTAAACTCCACCGCATTCCCCGCTCCGTCGTCATCTTTGACGAAGTGCAAACGCTGCCCGCTCACCTGCTCGCGCCGACCTTCAACGTCCTCCGCGAACTCGCCGCCAACTACGGCACCAGCTTGGTTTTCAGCTCCGCCACCCAGCCCGCTTTCCGCCGCTGCGCCGCCCTGCCCGACGGTTTCCTCCCGACTGAACTCCGCGAGATCGCTCCGGCCCCCGACGAACTTTTCCGCGCTCTCCGCCGCGTCACTTATCACCTGCCCGCGCCCGGAGAAACCTATGACTGGCCCACGCTCGCCGCCCGCCTCGCCGCCACTCAGCAGGTGCTCTGCGTCGTCAACCTCACCCGCCACGCCCGCGAACTCTGGGAGCAACTCACCCAACATCTCCTCGAACTCAACGGGCCAGACCTCGCCGCCGACGACGCCCCCATCCACCTCTCCTCCGCGATGTGTGCCCAGCATCGCCTCGATCTCATCGCCCGCATCAAAGAACGCCTCCGGCTCGGCCACCCCTGCCGCGTCGTCTCCACCCAAATGATCGAGGCCGGCGTGGACGTGGATTTCCCCGAGGTCTGGCGCGCCCTTGGCCCGCTCGATTCCATCGTCCAGGTCGCGGGTCGCTGCAACCGCGAGGGCCGTCTCGCTACCGGCACCGTTCACGTCTTCAAACCCGCCGACCACAAACTCCCGCCCGGTGTCTATTGCTCCGCCTCCGACCAAGCCGCCATTACCCTTGCCGCCCTTGGCGACCCGGCAACCGCCGCCGAACACCTCGCCACTTCCTCCGACATTTTCTCCGGCTACTTCCAGTCGCTCTACCAAGTCGTCAACACCGACCACGCCAAACCCGGCGAGTCCACCATCCAGGAAGACCGCAGCTACCTCCGCTATCGCGAAGTCGCCCGGAAAGCCCGCGTCATCGAAGACTCCGGCACCCCTGTGATCATTTCCGGCGACCTGCGCGGCGGTTTGTGGGCCGAGACCCTCATCGAAGAACTCCGCACCCGCGTCCTCGCTCCCGCCCAGCGCCGATTTGAGCGCGACGATCTCCGCCGCCTCCAGCGCTTTATGGTCAACGTGCGCCACCACAAATTTCAGCTCCTCCTTTCTCGCCGGCTCCTCCGCCCGCTCCTACCCAACTTCGAACTCTATGTCCTCGACACCGCCTGCTACCACCCGGCGCTCGGTCTCATCTTGGACAACCTCTCACCCGACGATTTCCTTCTATGAACAACTCCAACCTCATCACACTCCGCGTCTGGGGCGACTTCGCCTGCTTCACCCGCCCCGAGATGAAAGTGGAGCGCGTCAGCTACCCCGTCATGACGCCCTCCGCCGCGCGCGGCATCCTCGAAGCCGTCTTCTGGGAACCGCAGATGTATTACCTCATCGACTCCATCCGCGTTGTGAAACGCGGCCAGTGGATTTCCATCCGCCGCAACGAAGTCACCCGCGTCATCAGCCTCGATAGCGCGAAGACCTGGATGCACTCACCCAAAAAAACCTCGCCCATCCAAGCAGGCGGCGGAGCCGAAGACGGCACCCAGCGCAACATGCTCGCCCTGCAAAACGTCGAATATCTCATCACCGCCGAGGTCCGTCTCACCCCGCTCGCCCAGCCCCCGCGCGACAACCTCGCCAAATACCTCCGCGAAATCGAAGGCCGCGCCCGCGCCGGAAAATGTTTCCACCGTCCCGGCCTCGGCATGCGCGAATTCGCCGCCGACTTCGATTGGGAACCCGACGCCGACGCCGCCCTCACCCGCCGCGCCGCCGAACTCGGCCACGCCGTTCCCCAAGCCAGCGAACCGCTCGGCCTCATGCTCTACGACCTCTTCGACCACCGCGCCCGCGCCGCCGGCTTTCGCTGGCTCACCCCCGACGAGGAGGCCCGCCAAGCCGCCGAGTTCGATCAAACCCTCACCGACCTCAAAAAAGGCGAGCAGACCAAACGCCGGAAAGAATTCGCCGCGCAGCGCCTCCGCTCCACCTCCGCCGCGATCAAACCCGCCCCCCTGTTTTTCAACGCCACGCTGAAAAATGCCCGCCTCGACTGCCACCCCGACCGCGTCCTCGCCCAAGGAGGCAACTGACCATGCTCCTCAAACACCTCTACGACTTCGCCGTCTCGCGTCACCTGTTGGACGACCTCGCCTTCTCACCCAAAGCCGTCCGCTGGATCATCGAACTCGACAGCACCGGCACCCTGCTCGGTGCCGGCCCACAAGCCACCGGCGACGACAAGCGCGGAAAAGAGTTCAGTTGCCCGCAAACCACGCGCCCCAAGGTCGCAGGCGGCGTCTCCGAATTCTTGGCCGATGGGCTAGCCGCCGTCTTCGGCCTCGACCCCGATCCCGACGCACCGATGACCGAGCGCAAACGCGCTGATCGCGATGCCAACAACATCGCCAAGCGTGACGATTTTTGGTCCCAGATCGGTGCTGCCCAAAAAGAAACGTCCCAGCCGGCTCTCGCGGCGCTGCTCGCCTTTGCGACCCGCTACGCCGTCACCCCACCCGCCGCCCCCGGTTTCCTACGTTGGGGCAAGGCCACCGACGGCAAGTCCGACAAGTTCGCTTGGTGGCTCACCACCGCCAGCGGTGCCGAGACTCGACTCGGTCCGGAAAACTTCACCTTCCGCGTCAACGGCGAACTCCTCCTAGAAAACGAGTCACTCCGCGCATTCTGGCGCGCGCGCCACTGCGGCGAAGTCGCCACCGCTCGCGCTGGTTTTGCCACCGGCCGCTGTCTTATCACCGGCGCGGAAAACCAAAAACTCGCCCCGACACATAACCCCAAAATCCAACGCGTGCCCAACACCGATTCGTTTGGTGCCGCCCTCGTTTCATTCCAGGAACGTTCCTTTACCTCTTATGGGTTCGATCAAAGCCTGAACGCTCCCACCTCCGACGACGCCGCTACGGCCTACTGCGTAGCGCTCAACTACCTCGTCGGCCACGCCGACCATTCGGTGCGCATCGACCCCTCATGTCTATGCTTCTGGGCTGTGCAAACCGCCATCGCTAAGACACCCTTCGCCGTTCTCAACAAGCCCGACCCCAAAGTTGTCCGCGACTTCGTTCGCTCTCCCTTCGCAGGGATCGAACGTGAACTCGCCCGCCGCGACCGCTTCTTGGCCGTTACCTTGGTCGGCAACCCCGGCCGTATCGCTGTCCGCCATTGGATGGACGTGAGCTTAGAGCAGGCCGTCGAGAATCTGCGCGCGTGGTTTAGCGACCTCGAAATCGCCGTGCCCGCCCGCCCGCCCAAAAAAGCACCCAAAGCAGGAGCGAAGGAAAAGGACTTCCACCCGCTGTCCCTCTACTGGCTTTCCTGCACCACCGTCCGCGAAGCCAAAGATGTCAGCGCCGAGACTACCGCCCAGCTCTACCGCGCCGCCCTCGAAGGCACCGCCCCTTCTCTCGCGCTCCTAAACCCCATCCTCAACCAACTCCACTCCCGCATCGTTCGTGACGGATTCTCCAACCTCCTCTTCGACGAATCCCGCTTCGCGCTCCTCAAACTCATTCTCAACCGCCAACCCAACCGCTCCATGGAAATCCACCCAACCCTCACCGCCAACACCGAGGACCCCGCCTACAACTGCGGTCGCCTCCTCGCCATCCTCTCCGACACCCAAGCCAAAGCCCACGACTTCAAACTCGAAGGACCAGGCGTTGCCGAACGCTACTTCGGCACCGCCAGCGTTTCGCCCAGCAGCGTATTTCCGCTCCTCATCCGGCTCAACCGACATCACCTGAATAAAATCAGCAAGTCCGAGCGCTACGGTGGGCATGAACGTTTCATCCAAGAGCAGATCGAAGCCGTGCTCGTGCTCTTCAAGCCCGCTCGCCCCGGCCTGCCTCCGACTTTCCCCCGCACCCTCGACCTTCAAGCTCAGGGCCGTTTTGCCCTCGGCTTTTACCAACAGCACGCCGCCGACGCGTCCGCCCGCCAAAACAACAAGAAAGTCGAGCCCTCACCCCTGGCTCTCGCAACCACCGTCTAACTTCTGCCCATTTCTCCCACAATCCATCCTATCAAAACATGAGCTCAAACATCCTCACCAACCGTCACGACTTCCTCCTCCTCTTCGAAGTGACCAACGGCAACCCCAACGGCGACCCCGATGCTGGCAACATGCCGCGTCTCGACCCCAACACCAATCGCGGCCTCGTCACCGACGTCTGCCTCAAACGCAAAGTCCGCAATTTCCTCGATATGTTTCCTCCGGTCCGTGCCGACGATTCTGCGAACGGAAACACCATACTCGTGAAGCAAGGTGCCGTGATTGAGACGGAGCAAAAACGTGGCATCGCTGCTGCCAAAGAGCCCGGCTCCCTTGCCGGAGCCACTCATGCAGAACGCACCAAGAACTGGCTCTGCCGTGAATTTTTTGACGTCCGCACCTTCGGCGCTGTCCTTTCAACCGGCGACGATGTCATGAAGGGCTCCGCGTTCGGCCAAGTTCGCGGTCCGGTTCAGTTCACCTTTGGCCAGTCATTCCATCCGATCACACCATTGGAGGTGACCATCAGTGTTTGCGCTGCTCGCATGGAGGCGGAAGGCAAGGGAGGGAAACCCCCAACCGAAGAGGATATTGCCAAGAACGCGATCGCCCAAACCGGCATTCAAGGTCGCAAACACATCGTCCCCTACGGCCTCTACGCCGCCAAAGGCTACATCTCCCCCGCCTTCGCCGAAAAAACCGGCTTCACCGACGCCGACCTCGCGCTCCTGTTTCAGGCGCTCCTCTCCATGTTCGAGCACGACCGCTCCGCCGCCCGTGGCGAAATGATCGTGCGCGGTCTCTACGACTTCGAGCACGTCGGCACCCAGCACGAAAACAACGCCGAGCAAAACAAACGCGAAGCCCGCCTCGGCTGCGCCCACGCACATAAGCTCCTCGAAGGTATTAAAGTGAATCTGAACGCCGAGGCCAAAGCAGCCGGCAAAACCTTCCCCGAATCCTTCGCCGACTACGCCGTGGTGAACACCTGGGCATCCACGCCGCTCCCCAAAGGCGTGAAACTCCACCTTCGTCACGAAGGCTAAGCTAAAGCTCAAAGCGGAGCATCCCCACCCCCGCCCAACTTGACTACTTGTCCAGTTGGGCGCATCTTCCCGCCATGTCCACCACCCTCACCATCGGCGAATTCAAGGCCCGCTTGCCCGAGGCTCTCGCCCTCGTAAAAATGGGCGAGTCTGTCACTGTCACCTACGGCCGCAACAAACGCCCTGTCGCCGTCTTCGGCCCCCCGCCTCGCGCCCCCAAACGCAAACTGGGCTTGCTCGCGGGCAAGGCCACCGTGCGCTTCGCCCCCGATTGGAAAATGACCGACGAGGAACTGCTCGGATTGTGAAACTGCTGCTCGATACCTGCTCTTTCCTTTGGGCAATGCATGAGCCGGCGCTGCTCTCCGCCCGCGCCCGCAAAGCCCTCCAAGATCCCACCCGCTCCGTCCATGTAAGCGTGGTCACCTTCTGGGAAATCAGCCTCAAAGCCGGTCTCGGCAAACTCAGTTTCGAGGGAGTCGCCCCCGAGGACTACCCCGCTCTCACCATTAAGGCGGGCTGGATCATTCACCCGCTCGCTCCCGACCTCGCCGCCAGCGCGGGCCGCGTGCGCCGCAACCCCGATCATCGCGACCCCTTTGATCGCCTTCTCATCTGGACCGCCATCCAAGAGGACTTCGCTATTATCTCTGGCGACGATGAGTTCCCCGCATACGTGCCTCAAGGACTGAAAATCTGCTGGTAGCTCGCGCTGCCTCGCCCCTCCACCCGCATGAGCACCGAGGCCGCCATCATCCCCCTCAGCGCCCTCAACCAGCACCTCTACTGCGCCCGGCGCGCCTACCTCATCCATGCCGAGCGTGTGTTTGTGGAAAACGAGCACACTGTCCTCGGCAATCTCGCCCACGAAGCCGTCGATCACCCCGGCTACGAACACCGCGCCGGCTGGGAACTCCTCCGCGCCCTACCGCTCTTCTCCGATACCCACGGGCTCTCCGGCAAAGCCGACCTCGTCGAAATCCGCCGCGCCACCGACTCCGACCGCATCGTCGCCGCCCGCCCGGTCGAATACAAAAAAGGCCCCGCCCGCCGCTGGTCCAACGACCGCGTGCAACTCTGCGCCCAGGCCCTCTGCCTCGAAGAAATGCTCGGCCTGCGCATCGATTCGGGCCTCATCTTCCACGTCGCCTCCGCTCTGCGCACCGAACTCGTATTTGACGATCACCTACGCGCGTTGACCCTCTCCACCCTCGACGCGCTTCGCGCCTCGCTCGCCCGCTCCGAGGCTCCACCCGCCGTGCTCAAACCGCAATGCGAAGGCTGTTCCCTGCGCGGCGTCTGCCTCCCCGAAGCCGCCGCTCTTCCCTCCCGCCGCGCCCGCCTCTACGAACCACGCGACTACGCCTGATTGCTCCCGGCGGCGTAGCGGAAGCGCGGATGTGCTTTCGTTCCGAGCTGTCCCGATTCACGCCAATGGATTCACCACCTCGAAAAACCCAAAGCCCTCGAAATCCGTCACGTTGCGGGTATAAAACTGCGTCACGCCCTGCGCTCTTAGCGTCTCGGCCAGCACCGCGTCATGCACCAGCAAGCCGCTGCGTGCCCCTTGCGCCGCCACCGCTCCCAACACGCCCGTCCAGAGTGACTCGTCATAGCCGCAATGCAGAAACCCCGTCTCCTCGCGAAACCAGACGATCTGTGCCACCGCCGCCTTTGCCGACAACGGTTTCGTCATCACCCGCGGATGTCGTAGCAACCGGTAGAGTTCGAACAACACCTGGTCGGAAAAAATCCACCCGCGCGGCTCCGCCAACGCCGCATGCAACCAAACCTTGGCCTGCGCATGTTCGGCGCACCCGCGATTCATCGCGTAGAGCAGCAGATTCGTGTCGCCGCTCTTCATCGCTCATCCCCCTCGTAGGCCAGCGCCCGCAAATCCGCCGCTTCCGCCAACACCGCCCCGCCGTCAAACGTGCGCACCGCCACCCCGACCGCTTTGCGCCGCACCGCCGGATAGGTCCTCACCAGTTGCTCGGCCGCTCTCCGCACCACCTCGCTCAACGGCCGATCCTCCGCAGCCGCTATCTCTCGCAAATCCCGGAGCACCGGCTCGGGTAATAAAACCTGTATCTTTTGCATGGCTCCATGCTTTAGATGTAACCTGAAAATACAAGTCACCAAATCAGAGCCCTTCTTTTTCGAGTCCTTTCGTGAGTCTTCCCGGTTACTCCACGTCTCCTCCATGGCGCAAACCCTCCAAAACGTCCTCTACCTGCTCACTCCCGGCCTGTCCCTGCGCCGTGACGGGCTCGCCCTGCGCGTCGAACACGACAAGCAGCTCAAGCTCTCGCTGCCCGTCCACAACCTCGAATCGGTCTTCGTCTTCGGGGCCGATATTTATGTGTCCCCTTCGGCGATGCGCCTGTGCTGGGAACACGGCGCGAGCGTCTGCTACTTCACCGACTGGGGACGCCTCGAAGCCCGCGTTGAAGGCGTGCCGCAAGGTTCGATGATGCTGCGTCGCGCGCAGCATACTGCGGCGGATTCCCCGGGGCGCGTGGCCGCGCTCGCGCGCACGTTCGTGGCGGGCAAGCTCCATAACGTGCGCTGGCTGCTCTCCCGCAGTGCGCGCGACGCGGTAAACGAGGAGGATCGCGATGCCTTGCGCACCGTCGCCGATGCCCACGCCCATTTGTTGCGCGAGCTCGGGCAGACACCCGACGATCCCGATGTGATTCGCGGGATCGAAGGGCGGGCGGCGGCGTTGCACTTCGAGGTGTTCACCCGCCACCTGCGCCCCGCGTTGCGGGAGGTGTTTACTTTTGATGGACGCAGTCGTCGGCCGCCCCGCGATGCGATCAACGCGATGCTCTCGTTTCTCTATGCCTTGCTCCGGCACGATTGTGTGTCGGCCCTCACCGCCGTCGGGCTGGATCCGTTCGTGGGCTACCTGCACGCCGACCGGGCGGGAAGGGAGTCGCTGGCGCTCGACCTTATGGAAGAGTTCCGGCCTTGGGTGGAGCGTTTGGCGCTCACCTTGATCAATCGCGGCGAGGTAAAACCCGGGCAATTTGCCGAGCGGGAGGGTGGGGCGGTGGAGTTAAGTGAGGCCGCGCGCAAGGCGCTGGTGGCCGCTTACCAGCAGAGGAAATTGGAGGAGATCCAGCACCCGCTTTTTCAAGAGAAGGTCAGGCATGGGCAGTTGGTTTTTATCCAGGCCAAGCTGCTGGCCCGCGCCTTGCGCAACGGGGTGGACTACGCGCCGCATTTGTTTAGCTAAGCGACCGACATGTTTCTCGTCATCACCTACGACGTAAGCACCAAGGACGAGAAGGCGGGTGCCCGCAGGTTGCGGCGCGTGGCCAAGACCTGCACGTCGTTTGGGGTGCGGGTGCAGAAATCGGTTTTCGAGATGCAACTCGGCCAGAAAGAATGGGTGGAGTTGAAGGCACGCCTGCTTTCGGAGATCGATCCGGAGCAGGATTCATTGCGCATATATTTTATCGATCAGACGGCGAAAGATCGCATCGAGCACTACGGGGCGATTCAGCCCGTGAATGTGGTCAACGATACTTTGGTGTTGTGACGGAAGGGTGAGGGCCGGGTGCGAACGCGACGCCTCGGCGGCCTAGGCACCCTTTCGCAGCGTAGGTAAGTAAATTGCTGCCAAGGTTATCTTGTAGAAGTGCCCATGCGGTATTTTTCTGGGAATGGGTTCTTTGACAGTTTCGCAGAAACGCCACAGAACGCTTTGGCAGACCGCATTAAAACCGGTCCGCAGTCGCCCCGGTCTTCGGATCGGGGCGCGGATTGAAACACCCTCAGCTTCGACACCCAGGACACCCACTACGGTCGCCCCGGTCTTCGGATCGGGGCGCGGATTGAAACCGATGAGTGGTTTTCGCGCGGGTGCGACTACTCCAGTCGCCCCGGTCTTCGGATCGGGGCGCGGATTGAAACACCATTCAGGCCAGCGGCTTCGATCTGGCCAGCGGTCGCCCCGGTCTTCGGATCGGGGCGCGGATTGAAACCTCCCCGCCCGGATGGCCTCCGACCTCTCACTCACGTCGCCCCGGTCTTCGGAGCGGGGCGCGGATTGAAACCTGCGCGGGCAGAGCG
This sequence comes from Rariglobus sp., assembly GCA_031412735.1. GTDB lineage: Bacteria > Verrucomicrobiota > Verrucomicrobiia > Opitutales > Opitutaceae > Rariglobus. Next base: position 12,119 of record JANODO010000231.1, read on the forward strand.
GTGACGATGGGGGCGGGAGTCGCCCCGGTCTTCGGATCGGGGCGCGGATTGAAACGGTAGCATCGGCGTTTACATGGCCGCGATCGACGAGTCGCCCCGGTCTTCGGATCGGGGCGCGGATTGAAACTTTTTTATGCTGCCGAAGGCATCGCCGAGGGCGGCGTCGCCCCGGTCTTCGGATCGGGGCGCGGATTGAAACCCTTTGACAGCTCCCCCCATCCAACGATGAACATCTGTCGACCCGGTCTTCGGATCGGGGCGCGGATTGAAACCAATCTGGCGCGTGAGTTCACAATGGAGCTGGGGTCGCCCCGGTCTTCGGATCGGGGCGCGGATTGAAACGGGCGTCATGCCGACCGGGAAGCGCTCGAGGGCGCGTCGCCCCGGTCTTCGGATCGGGGCGCGGATTGAAACACGTGGGACGCAGATTCCAAAGCAG
>JANODO010000232.1:0-1654 GCA_031412735.1 Rariglobus sp.
CGCCGGGGTAGACCGGATTGCGGAAGCGCACATCGCTGATCTTGGCGATGAGGGGCACGCCTTCGCCGGGCACGGCGCCAGCGGCGCGGGCCTTGAGCGCCATATAGCACGCAGCCGTCTGGAAAACCGCCTCGCAGAGCAGCACGCCGGGCGTGATCGGGGCGCCCGGATAGTGGCCCTTGTAGAAATCGTCCTCCGCGCGCCACGTGCGCTTCGCGACGAGGCCTTCGGCATCGTGGCTCACGATTTCGTCGACGAAGAGGAACGGCGGACGATGCGGGATGAGATCGGTGACGGTGGGCGACGACATGGAAAAAGTAGCGAGTAGCCAGTAGCGGGTAGCGAGTAGAAAACCGGTGCACGTATGCCCACTACTCGCTACCCGCTACTCGCTACTGGTTCGGCGTGCTTCAGCGCGAAGAGCGCCTTGTCGATGCGGTTGGCGACGATCACGCCGTAGTTAATCGTGCCGAGCCAGCCGGACATGATGATGCCCACGGAGCCGGCGTGGAAGAGGCCGGGGAGTTTTTCCGGCAAGTCCATCGAGACCTTGAGGCCCTCGAACTTGGTGCCGAACGAGGTGCCGTCGAAGTGCTGCGTGTAGCGCTCGATCGTGCGCGGCGTGGCGGCCTCCATCCAGTCGATCTTGGCGCGGACCTCGGGGATGTATTTCTCCAACGCGGTGACGGACTCGTCGATCAGGCGCTGCTTCTCGCGCGCGTAGTCGGCGTCGCTGAGTTTTTTCCAGTCGCCGTAGCGGCCGTTGAGCGAAACGACGACCGTGTAGCGATCGGAGCCGGGGCGCGTGTCGGGGTAATAGACGGAGAACGTGCGGCTCGTGGTGTGAAAGTCGGTGAGTTCACCGCTGCTGAAGCTCGGGTTTTCCGAGGTGAACACGAGGTCGCCGATGTGCGGGATGGTCTCGCCCTTCCGGATGCCGAGATAGACCTGGCACGAGCTGGAGTTGATGCGCACGGCGCGCGCGGCGTCGAGGTAGTCGGCGGGAAAGCTCCCCTCGCCCGCCAGGCGGAAAATCGTGTTCTTGATGTTCGCGTTGGAGAGCACGGCCTTGGCGCGGATGACGCGGCCGCTCGCGGCGACGATCCCGCAGGCGACCTTCCGGCCGTCGCGTTCCTCGACGAGGATTTTTTCGACGAGGACCTTCTTGCGCAGCTCGACGCCGTTGCGCCGCAACTCGGCCGCCATCTTTTCGATGAGATCGTCGGAACCGCCGCGGAAGGTGTAGACGCCCGAGCCCATGAAATTGGAGAACACGATCCCGTAGGTGATCGCGGGATCGTCGAGCGTGGAGCCGTTGGCGTAGGCGATGGGCTCCATGAGGAGGCGCTTCACGTCGTCGCGGCCGGGGAAGAACCGCTCGAGCATCTCGCCCGTCGTCTCGGGGTTGTTGTCGTAGAAATTCATCGACCGGAGGTGGTCGTAGAATTTCTCCACGTGCGCGCGGTCGAGGCGGAAGTTTTCCACGAGCACGCGGGTGTAGTCCTCGCGGGTAAAGGTCGTCCACACGTCCATCTGCGGGTTCACGAACCGGATGTCCTTCAGCTGCACGATCGCGTCGGCGATTTCCTTCGTCCAGTATTTGCGGCACGACTTGATCATGCCGACGGGGAAGCCGTGCAGGGAAATGTCGAAG
>JANODO010000233.1:0-3920 GCA_031412735.1 Rariglobus sp.
GGGTCGGGGTCGGGGTCGGGCGGGGTCGGGGGCGCGAGGATTACTTCAGCAACTCGACGGGAGTGTCGGGGCGCAGGTCGCAGGCGTTGGCCTCGTCGGTGTCGATGTGGACCTCGAGTTTGAAGTCGGGGCTTTCGCGCACCAGCAGGCGCTCAAACGTAACCGCGCAGGATCCGCCGATACGCAGGCGCATGAAGTCGCCGGCCTTGACGCCATAGAAGGCGGTGTCGCCCGGGTGCATGTGCACGTGGGGAGCGGCGCGGATCACGCCCTCCGCCAGCTCAAGAAAACCCGCGGGGCCCATGAGCATGCAGCCGGTCGTGCCCTGGATGTTACCCGACTGGCGCACGGGGATTTCGAAGCCGAGCGCGATGGAGTCGGTGAGCGCGAGCTCGACCTGGTTAAAATCACGGCAGGGACCGAGAATGCGGAGATTGGAAATAACGCGGCTGCGCGGGCCGATCAGCGTGACGCTTTCCTCGGCGGCGAACTGGTCTTTTTGATAGAGCCACTTCTTCGGCGTGAGCGTGCGCCCTTTGCCAAACAACGTCTCGACGGCCTGGGGCGTGAGATGGCAATGGCGTGCGCTGACGTTGACGAGAAGCGGATTGGGCGCCTGCACTTGCAGGGGCGCGGGCCGGCCCAGACGTTGATATATCGCGCGGCGAACGAGGTGTTCGATTTCGGCGGGGTGTCGTTGAGGGGGGGGCAACATGACGGGCGATAACTCTACGAGGGGCGGTGGGGAACGGCGCGGGAACAATCCTGACCCCGGCAACTTACTCCAAAACGCCCCGCCACACTTGCTAGATCTTGGTAGATTATGGTCGTTTATTGCTCACTTGAGCAGCTTCCTCCAAAAGCCACCCCGCTAGCTTCACGAGGCTGAGCCGCAAAGCGCGGTCAGGAAGGACGCCCTCGGCTGACCGCCGCCCCCGCCGGATTGCCGCCGCGGAACCGCCGGCGGGGGCGGGGGCGGGTGCCGGGTGCCGGGCCGGGAGTTACGGTGGGCGCAAGCGAGCGAGCTCGCTCCCACGCCGGATTGAGAGTTAGCCGTGACACGTGCCATGGCGATCCACGCGGGGCCTCAAGCCGGCCGCCGCTCAGGCTTTGCGCAGGCGGGAGTCGCTGGCGACTTTTTTGGTCTTCGGGTAATCGACGATCGCGTGGAGCCCACGGCTCTCTTTGCGCTGGAGCGCGCAGGCCACGATCAACTCGGCGACTTGGGTGAGGTTGCGCAGCTCCAGCAACCGAGAATCCACCGAGAAATTCCAGTAGTAGTCCTGGATCTCGCGGGTGAGCGTGGCGATGCGGGTGCGGGCGCGTTCGAGGCGGCGGGTCGTTCGCATGATGCTCACGTAGTCCCACATCGTGCGGCGCAATTCGTCCCAGTTGTGCGTGACGACCACGCGCTCGTCGATGTCGCCCCCACCGAGGTCCACCCAGGGCGGGATCTCCGGGGCGGGGAGCTTGCGGGCTTTCTTCAGATAAACGTCCACCGAAAGGGCGCCCCGGTGCGCCATCACGACGGCTTCGAGCAGCGAGTTGGACGCGAGGCGGTTCGCTCCGTGCAGGCCGGTGCAGGCGACTTCGCCGCAGCCATAGAGACCGGGCAACGAGGTCTCGGCCGAAAGGTTTGTGGCCACACCGCCGCAGGTGTAGTGGGCGGCGGGAACCACCGGGATCATGTCTTTGGCGATGTGGATCCCGAGGTGTTTACAGGTCTGATAAATCTGCGGGAAACGCGTGCGCAGGAACGCGTCGTTGCGGTGGGTGATATCGAGCCACACGTGGGGCGCGCCGCTTTTCTTCATCTCGGCGTCGATGGCGCGGGCCACGATGTCGCGCGGGGCGAGATCGGCCATCGGGTGGTAGTCCTTCATGAAGGCCTCGCCGGCGGCGTTGCGCAAAACCGCGCCTTCACCCCGGACGGCTTCGCTGATGAGGAAGCGTTTGCCGGTGGTGGAATAAAGCGCGGTCGGGTGGAACTGGATGAACTCCATGTTGCGCACCTCGACGCCGGCGCGGTAGGCCATCGCGATACCGTCGCCGGTCGCGATATCGGGGTTCGTCGTGTAGAGATAGGCCTGCCCCGCCCCGCCCGTGGACAACATCACGACGGGCGCTTGGAACGTGAGCACGCGGCCGTCGCGAACATCGAGCGCGTAGACGCCGAGCACGCGGTCGGCCCCGCGCGAACCCGGGCCGGCGAGCTTGCGGCGCGTGACCACGTCGATGGCAAACATGTGCTCAAACATCGCGATGCGCGGCTCGCGAGAGAGAGCTTTGATAAGCGCGGCTTCGATGGCCTTGCCCGTCATGTCCTTCACGTGGAGCACGCGGCGCTCGGTGTGCCCGCCTTCGCGCCCGAGGTCGTAGCCGCCCGCTTCGTCGCGGGAAAACTTGAGGCCGAGGTCCACCAACTCCTGCACGCGCGCCGGACCGTCGCGCACGATCTCGCGCACGACCTTCTCGTCACACAAACCATCGCCGGCGATCAGGGTGTCCTTGATGTGTTTACTGAAGTCGTCGCTTTCTCCCATGACGACGGCGATGCCGCCTTGGGCGTAGTTGGTGTTGGACTCGGCCTGGTTCTTCTTGGTGAGGATCGCGACCGAATGGCCGAGCTGCGCGACCTTGAGCGCGAAACTCAACCCCGCGATGCCACTGCCGATGACCAGGACGTCGAAAGAGGGTCCGGCGTTCACAGGATTTCGTTGTCGATCAAACGCACTTCATCGACCCACGTCGCGATGGTCATGACCGACTTGCCCGGCGTGATTTCACCTTTCACGGCTTCCATGGTCAGACGATCCACGACGGACACATAGATGATGCGCACGCGGCGTTGTTGGCCGATGAGGTGCGTCGCTTCCGCGATGAGACGATCCACGCGGCGCTCGCCGGCGGCGACCATGTCGGTGGCCTTGCGCAACGCCCGGCTGAGCACGAGCGCCTCGACGCGCTGGGTGTTGGTGAGGTAGCGGTTGCGAGAACTCAGCGCGAGCCCGTCGACCTCGCGCAAGGTCGGGGCGACCACGAGCTCCACATTGAAGTTCATGTCCGCCACCATCTTGGTGAGCACGGCGACTTGTTGCGCATCCTTCTGGCCAAAAACCGAGAAGTGCGGGCGAACAATATTAAATAACTTCGCCACCACGGTGGTCACGCCGCGGAAATGCGACGGGCGCGACGCGCCTTCCAACGGTTTTGCGATGTGCTCTTCGATGACGAACGTAGAGTAGTTCTTCGGATACATATCGGCCACTTCCGGCGCGAAAACGTAGTCCACTTGAGCCGCTTCGCAGGCCGCCAGATCGGCCTCCAGCGGACGCGGATACTTCGTGAAATCCTCACTCGGCCCAAACTGCGCCGGGTTCACAAAAATTGACACTACAACCACATCCGCACGCTCCGCCGCGATCTTTACAAGACTGAGATGCCCCTCGTGCAGCGCGCCCATGGTGGGCACGAGGCCGATTGACTGACCCTTGAGCCTCAGGCTCTCGGCCAGCGACTGCATCTCGGAAACCGATGTGATTGTTTGCATGAATCGATGGGGCGCGCGTAACAACGCGAGGCTTGAACTAAGCTCCGCTGCGCCACTTATTCAAGTTTTTCGCCCGTCGAAACGCATTTTCAAACAACGCTTACCATGATCCGCATCAACGAGAACTACCTGAAGCTGAAGGCCTCCTACCTGTTTTCCGACATCGCCAAGCGCGTGACGGCCTACACCACCGCGAACCCCGACAAGCCGGTCATCCGCCTCGGCATCGGCGACGTGACCGAGCCGCTCGCCGCTTCGGTGCTCAAGGCCTTCCACGCCGGGGTAGACGAGATGGCCGTGCGCGCCACCTTTAAGGGCTATGGTCCCGAGCAGGGCTACGCGTTTCTCCGCGAAGCGGTCGCCAACCACG
>JANODO010000234.1:0-11711 GCA_031412735.1 Rariglobus sp.
CCTGCGGTTTGGAATACGGCGAATACCTGCACTGGTGAAGCCAACGCCTTCCGAGTCGAAAGGTAGGAGCCCATTTATGGGCGATGGTTCGGCGGATCGTCAGGTTCGAGAATGTATGAGCCTGCTTGCAGGCGATCTTGAAGCATTCGCCGAGGTAAATGGTTTTCGCACGCCGTTCATCGCCTGCAAGCAGGCTCCTACATTTCGAGCACGGTAGTCCGCCATCGCCCATAAATAGGCTCCTACCTGCCGGACCCCTTTACGCCGCGTCTTGCTTGCTTTCGCCCTTGGGCGCTTTGCGTAGGACGGGGCGGTGCTTGCCGGCGACGACTCCCGCGTCGATCACCACTTCAACCACGTCGTCGCGGCTGGGGAGGTCATACATGACCTCCAACATCAGATTCTCCATGATGGCGCGGAGCGCACGCGCGCCGGTCTTGAGCTCCACCGCCTTGGCGGCGATGGCCTTGATCGCGTCTGCGGTAAACTTCAACCGCACGCCGTCCATCGCGAAGAGCTTGGAATACTGCTTCACCATCGCGTTCTTCGTGCGCAGCAAAATCTTCTCCAAATCGGCGACCTTGAGCGGCTCCAGCACCGACACCACCGGAAGGCGTCCGATAAATTCCGGGATCATGCCAAAGCGCACCAAGTCACCCGGCTCGATGGATTTCATGATGCTCTCCGCATCCAGTGAGTGCTCTTTGATCTGCTGCGCCTTGATCGAACCGAAACCGAGTCCGCGCTGACCGAGGCGTTTTTCGATGATTCCTTCCAATCCGACAAACGCGCCGCCGCAGATGAAGAGAATATTGGATGTGTTGATCTGCACGTATTCCTGATTCGGGTGCTTGCGTCCGCCCTGCGGTGGCACGTTGCACACCGTGCCTTCGAGAATCTTCAGGAGCGCCTGCTGCACGCCTTCGCCCGACACATCGCGCGTGATCGAAACGTTGTCGGTCTTGCGGCCAATCTTATCGATTTCGTCGATGTAAACAATTCCGCACTCGGCGCGCTTCACGTCGAAGTTGGCGGCCTGCAGGAGACGCAATACGACGTTTTCCACGTCTTCGCCGACATAGCCGGCTTCCGTCAATGTGGTGGCGTCGGAGATTGCGAAGGGCACGTCGAGGACCTTAGCAAGCGTGCGGGCGAGGAGCGTTTTGCCGGAGCCGGTCGGGCCGGCGAGGAGAATGTTGCTCTTCTCGATCTCCACGTCGTTGAACTCGGGAGCGAGCGCGCCGTTGTCCGTGGCTGTCTGCCCGGCACCGAACATCAGGCGCTTATAATGGTTGTAGACCGCGACCGAGAGAACCTTTTTGGCGTGGTCCTGGCCGATCACAAAGTCGTCAAGCGCGGCTTTCACTTCGGACGGTTTGACGAGGCGGAAAGCGGGCTTGGCGTCGACGGCTGGCAGCTTCACCTCGCGGTCAATGATGGTTTTACAAACGTTGACGCAGGCGTCGCAGATGTGCACTCCGGGGCCGGCAATGATTTTTTTAACCTCCGACTGCGATTTTCCGCAGAACGAGCAAAGGGTCATGCGCGACGATTTGGCCATAGGGGAAAAGATGCTGCCGGTATCGGTGTCTGTCGAGTGTCCAAAAAAATACGGTGGCCCGGAGGGCCACCGTTTCGATCAGAAAGCCTTCATTCAGAATCAGGCGGCGCTAGGGATGGCCCCCGGAACAACTTTTAAAACTTCCTTGGTCGATTCAACGACATGGTCGACGAGTCCGTAGGCCTTGGCTTCGTGGGCGCTGAGATAGTAATCGCGGTCCGAGTCCTTCTCCACCTGCTCAGCCGTCTTGCCGGTGTGCTTGGCGATGACGGTGTTCAGCGTCTGGCGCCAGCGGAGAATTTCTCGCGATGCGATCATGATATCGGCCGTCTGGCCGGTGGCACCGCCGCTGGGCTGGTGGATCATCACGCGGCTGTTCGGGAGAGCGAAACGCTTGCCGGGGGTGCCGGCCGTGAGGAGCACCGTCGCCATGCTGGCCGCCTGGCCGATGCAGTAGGTGACGATGTCGCATTGGAGGAAGTTCATCGTGTCGTAGATGGCCATGCCACCGGTCACGACGCCACCCGGCGAGTTGATGTAGAAGTGGATGTCCTTCTTCGGGTCTTCCATCTGCAGGAACAACATCTGCGCGATCACCAGATTGGCGACCATGTCGTCGATCGGCGAGCCGATGAAGATGATGCGATCTTTGAGGAGACGGCTGAACACATCCCATTGCCGCTCGCCGCGGCCGGTGCTCTCGAGGATGGTGGGGACGTAATAACTCACGAAGTTTTCCTTGGTTTTAAGTGGACTGATCACGCCTTCGCTGGGGCGGTCGTCACCGTAGCCTTGGAGACCAGCAAATCAAGGGCCTTGTCGAAAATGATCGACTGCTGAATGGAGCGGAGCTTTTCGCGATCCTTGGTCAGCTCTTTGACGAGCTTCTCGGGCTTCTGCTGGCTGCGCATCGACTCGCGATAGATGAAGGTATCGATGTCGCGCTCGTTGACCGTGATCTTTTCCTGCTCGGCGATCTTGGCGAGGAGGAGCTGGGTCTTCACGCGGGTGCGGGCGGCCTTGCTGGCGCTCTCGTGGAGGGCGGCCTTGTCCTTCTCGAACTGTTCGGCGGGAACGCCGCGGCGCATGTTTTCCTCGATGAACTGACGCAGCACCTGCTGGGTCTCGCTCTCGACGAGGCTCTCGGGGACAGCGAACTCGACCTTGGCATTAAGAGCCTCGGTGACCTGGCGGCGCTGGGCCTGGCGATTCTCGAATTCCTTACGGCCTTTGAGATTGTTGAGGACGTTCACCTTCAGGCTGGCAAGGTCGTCGGCTTGGTTGGCCTTGAAGAATACTTCATCCATCACGGGAAGCACGCGCTCGCGGATTTCCTGAATCTCGACAGCGTAGACGGCGGTCGTGCCGGCCAGCGCGGTCACGGCGGTGAACTCGGCAGGGAACGCGATGGTGACGTCCTTCTTGTCGCCCGTGGAGAGGCCGGCGAGCTGCTTGCCGAGACCGGGGATCAGGCCTTCGTTTTCGCCATCAACCTCTTCCCACGTCTGGGGAACCTTGGCGTAGATCTGCTTATCGGGGGCGATTTCGAGGATGGATTTGCCGTCAACCGTGCCTTCGTAGGCGAGCTTCACGTAGTCGCCCTTGGCGGCGGGACGGGTGGCGATGTTGAACTCGGCGCGCTCGGCGCGGAGGTTTTCAATGACCTTCTCGACCTCGGCATCGGTCGCTTCGACGGACTGAATCTCGGTGGCAAGACCGGTGTAATCGGGCAGCGTGAAGGTCGGGCGGATGTCCAGCGTGATGGTGATGGTGGCGCTTTGGCCGGGGGCGATTTCGCCTTCTTCGACATTCGTGATATTCAGGGCTTCGAGCTTGGATTGCTCAAGACCGCCGCGGTAGGCCTTGGCCATGACCTTCTGTTTGAACTCATCACCGATCTCCTTGCTGTAGCGCTTGATGATCATGGAGGCAGGGGCTTTGCCCGGACGGAAGCCGGGGAGGCGGGCCTGCTTGGAAATCTCACCGACCACAGCTTGGTGTTCGGCGGCGACTTCGGCCTGGTCGAGGGTGACGACGAGGCTTTTACGGGTTTCGGAGACGTCTTTGATTTCGATGTTCACAGTGGAAAAAGCGCGGAGGTTTTTATTGACAGAATCGTCGAAAATACGCGCCCGCCTTCGACGCGGTCAATGCCCGATTATGCACGCTTGAAAGCGGGCGGGCGAGTGAGCTTGATGCCCGTTTTAATGCCCAGCCTCCGCCACTTGCTCACCGAGCACCCGACCCTGCTACTGATCGATTCCGCCTCGGCGCGGGTGCAGGTAGGGCTTTGGACCCAGGGTGAAGCTGCGCCGCCGCACTGGCGCACCAGCGACACGGAGGCGGGCACGGGCGTGTTTGCCTGTGTGGAGGCGTTGCTGGCCGACGCCGGACTGCGCCTCGCGGACGTGGAGGCGTTTGTGTTTTGCGAGGGGCCGGGCTCGGTTCTGGGGATTCGCACGGCTGCGGTGGCATTGCGCGCCTGGCAGGTCATCAACCCGACGGCCGTCACCTATGCCTACCAAAGCTTGGAGGTTGTCGCGCGCGCCCTGAGTCGCCCCGACCTCACGGTGATCGCCGACGCCCGTCGCGACACGTGGCACGTTGCACAACTCGGGGCGAAGTTGCGCCGGGTGCCCTCGGCGGAACTCGCCGGCGAACTCGTGATGCCGGCGCACTTCCGCCATTGGACGCCGTTGCCGGCCGGGTTGACGACGACCAGCTATGACCTCGCCACGCTCTTGCCCGCATTGCCTGATGTGGACTTATTTCGCCCCGTGACCGAGCCCGATGCCTTCACGCACGAGGAGCCGAGTTACGTGACGTGGACTCCACAGGTTCACCAAGCACCGCCCCGCGTCCTCTGATTCCCATGTCAACCGCGTCACGTCTACCACTGCGTTGCTGGGCCGAGATCGATCTCGCCGTGCTGGAGCGCAACCTGCGTCTCATCCGCGCCTCGCTGCCCGCGCACATGCGCTACGTGGCGGTCGTGAAGGCCGATGCTTACGGCCACGGCCTGCACCAAACCGCCGCACGCCTCATGCACGCGGGTGCCGACCTCTTCGCGGTAGCCAACCTCGCCGAGGCGGCCGCCCTGCGCGAGATTGGCCCCGGCTGGCCCGTGTTGTTACTCAGCCCTCTTTTCCCCGAGGAAGACCGCCATGTGCTCGACTACGACGTGGCCGTGACCATCTCGTCGGCCGACGAGGTCGCGCGTCTCGACGCGGCCGCGCACGCCGCCGGACGCACCCTGACCGTCCACCTTAAAATCGACACCGGCATGGGCCGCCTCGGCGTATGGCACGACGGCGCGCCCGCGCTTTATGAGAAAATCATGGCGGCTCCCCACCTGCGGTTGGCGGGCGTTTTCACGCATTTTTGCAGCCCCGACGAAGACGCGGCTTTCACCGCCGAACAACGCCGGCGTTTCCTCGCGGCGCTCAAACGGTGCAAAGGGATCGATCTGAACACGCTCTTCATCCACGCCGACAACAGCGCCGGGCTTGAAACCATTGAGGTCGCCGGGCCTTTCAATGCCGTGCGCGTGGGTTTGCTCCAATTCGGCGTTCTCCCCCACTCCGCCTCGCTCCTCTCGGAGGTTCAAGCCGAGCCTGTATTCAGTTTTCGGACACGCGTCGGCCTGGTGAAACAACTACCCGCCGGCACCGGCGTGAGCTACGGCCGCACGCACACGCTCAAACGCGACAGCACCGTCGCCATCCTCACCGCAGGGTATGGCGACGGCATGCCCCGCGCGGCCAGCAACCGCGGCTATGTGCTCATTCGCGGGCAGCGCTGCCCGATCCTCGGCCGCGTCACCATGGACCAGACCATCGTCGACGTGACGGACGTGACCGGCGTGGCCGCCGGCGACGAGGCGGTGCTCATCGGCCGTCAACAGGGCGCGCAGATCGATCTGGCGGAGTTCAGCCGCTGGGCCGACACGATCCCCTGGGAAACCTTGTGCTCGGTTACCAAGCGCGTCCCGCGCCTTTACCGAACCTCACTGGGACTCTGAAAATTTAATTGGCACGCGGGAAACCTCCGCCGGCAGTGAAACGTCCTATTGCCGTAGCGCGCACCCGGGCGCATAGCTCGTCCCTCAGTTTGCTTCCACCCCCCACCCCTCATGAAGCTCGACCTTTCGCCGAAAGATGCCTGGCAACCCCTGCCCGCCTCCCAATGGAACGAAGACGCCGCCCGACACCTGCTCCGACGGGCAAGCTGGGCCGCGCAACCGCCCGAAGTCGCCCGCCTGATGAAGGAAGGCATGAAGGCAGGCCTTGACCGCCTTTTTCCCGTCAAAGCGCCTCTCATCACCAAGCCTCGCCTGGTCGCCAACCTCGAAGAAGCGTCCGCCGCCTACATTGAAAAAATCCGCAACGCCGAGTCCCGCGAACAACGCCAGGTGCTCCAACGCGAACAGCGCGAACGCCAGCAACAGGCCACCCAGGACCTCGCCATAAAATGGCTTCAGTTTGCCTCCCGCCCCGAAAACGCCGTCACCGAGAAGTGGACGCTATTCCTGAGCGACATCTACGTGGTCAGCCAAGAAAAGGTCGAAAGCGCCGGTCGGATCTTCCGTCACCACGACACGATTCGCCAAGGCGGTCTGGGGCCCGCCGCATCGCTCACCAAAGCGATCTCCCGGTCGCCGGCGATGGTCCGTTTTCTCGATCTGCAAGACAGCAAAAAGACCGCACCCAACGAAAATTTCGCCCGCGAACTCTTCGAGCTCTTCGTCCTCGGCGAGGGCAACTACACCGAGCAAGATATCAAGGAATCCGCCCGCGCTTTTACCGGCTACCGGCTGCGGGGCGACGAGTTCTACCTTGCCGCCAACCAACACGACGCGAGCGCCAAGACGGTTTTCGGCAAGACCGGCCCGTTCACCGGAGACGACATTATCGACCTCGCTTACACGCAGGTCGCGGCAGGAAATTTCTTACCCAGAGAAATGGGTAAGTTCTACCTGAGCGAAGAGGTGCTCTCGCCCGAATACCTCGCTCCGTTGGGCGACTGGTGGCGCTCGACGGGCTACGACCTGCGGCAACTTGCCCAGCGCTGCTTCGGCAGCCGACTCTTCTACCACGCCGCTTTCCGCGGTAACTTCATCAAACGTCCCACCCAGTTCTACTTGGGTCTCATCCAAGATCTGAACATCAACGTGGCGCCCTACCCGCGCCATTCGCTCAACACCCTGCGCCTGATGGGCGAGGAACCCTACCGCCCGCCAAATGTTCGAGGCTGGGTCGGCGGCCGGCTCTGGATCAACTCCGGCACGCTCAACGCCCGTCGCCAGCTCGTGGATACGCTCTTTACGGCCATCAACGAGGAGAACCTAAATGCCGACGAGCAGGTCGAAGTCGTCGCCGCTCGCGCCCGCGGCGCCGGCGTGTTCACCGTCACCGAGGAGCGCCTGGAGAAAATGCTCGAGAGCATGACGCCCGATCAGATCACTGCCCGATTCGTCGATTATTTCCTCCCGGTCAAGGTGAGTAACGAGTTCCGCGCCGACGTGCGCTCCTTCCTCGCCGGCGAAACCGATGACGCCAAGCGCCTCGCCCGCCTGCGCAGCACCGCCATCACACTCCTCCAATCGCCCGAATACCAACTCTGCTGAACCCCTGAAATCCCAAGGTAGGGCGCGGACTCCGCTCCGCGCCTTCGTTGATACGGCTGCGAGCGGAGTCGCTGCCCTACCTTAAAAACCCCTCTTCCCGCCCCATGAACAACCCCTACCAAGCCCTCCCCACCACCCGCCGGGAATTCCTACGATGGGGCAGCCGCGGCATCGGCCTGCTCGCCTTCAGCCAGTTTGCTCCGTCCTTCATCGTCGAATCAACGCTTGCGGCCACGCCCTCGCCTGAAAAGGACCGCTCGATTCTCGTGCTCGTCCAGTTGGCCGGCGGCAACGACGGTCTCAACACCGTCATCCCCTACGAAGACCCGGAATACTACCGCCTGCGCCCGACCATCGGCATCAAGAAAGAGGAGGCCATCCGCCTTGATGATAAGCTCGGCCTGCATCCGTCGCTCGCGGCCTTGCATACTCTCATGCAGGAGGGAAGCGCCGGCATCATTCAAAACGTCGGGTATCCAAATCCCAACCACAGCCATTTTCGCTCGACCGAGATCTGGGAGACGGGCAGCGAGAGCAACCAATTCCTGCCCACCGGATGGATTGGCCGTTTCCTCGACAACGATTGCGGCGGCGCACCCGGCACCGCCGGCTCGGGCGGCGATCCGGTTGCCGTTCACGTCACCAACGAACTTCCCCAGTCCTTCCAGGCCGGCAAGCCCCACGCCACCTTTGGCCTGCGCACGGGCGGCGGGCGCAATCGTGAAAACCTCGCCTTCCTCGAAAAGCTCGTGAAGCACGACGACCACGAGGCCAACGCCAACGCGTCGTTCCTGCGCTCCACCATGATGGACGCGCTCGTCACCGAGCAGCGCGTGCAAAAAGTCCTGGGCGGCTACCGTGCAGAGTCAACGTATCCAGGAAACAACTTCGCCCAGTCGTTGCGCAACGTCGCCGCGCTCATCTCCGCCGGCATGACCACCCGGGTCTACTTCGTCTCCCTGGGCGGCTTCGACACCCACAGCAACCAAACCAACAGCCACGCGAATCTTCTACGCACGTTGTCCGAGGGCTTGGCAGCGTTCCAAAAGGATCTCGTCGCCAAAAAACTGGATTCGCAGGTCCTCACCATGACGTTCTCCGAGTTCGGACGCCGGCCGAATGAAAACGAAAGCCGGGGCACCGACCATGGCACCGCCGCTCCCCTTTTTGTGATGGGCACCGGCATCAAGGGATCACTTCACGGCACCGCTCCGTCGCTGAACTTAAAGAAGAACCAGGACCTGGCGTTCAGCACCGACTTCCGGCAAGTCTATGCCACCGTGCTCGACAAGTGGTTCTCCTGCCCGACCGATCAGGTCTTGGGCAAGAGCTACGCGCCGCTGCCCTTCATCTGATCCGAAGGTGGGAGCCCATTTATGGGCGATGGTTTGCGCGGATGACCCAGGTCGTCGCGTCGCCAACATCGCGCATAAATGCGCTCCTACCTTCCGATCAGGATGCCGACGTGTAGGAGCCTGCTTGCAGGCGATTTGGAAAGCCAACGCATGAGTTGAGCTTCCGAATCGCCTGCGAGCAGGCTCCTCCATTTTCTACCCCTTACCGCCCAATCCCGTGAGCACTCAGCTTGGAGAGATCCTCGATATTGCTACCGTTCATCTGAGGAGCGGGCCTTTAGGTAGGAGCCCATTTATGGGCGATGGTTTGCGCGGATGCCCCAGGTCGTCGCGTCTCCAACATCGCGCATAACGATGGTTTGCGCGGACGCCCCAGGCCGTCGCGTCTCCAACATCGCGCATAAATGCGCTCCTACCTTCCAATCAGGATGCCGAAATGTAGGAGCCTGCTTGCAGGCGATTCGGAAGGCCAACGCATGAGTTGAGCTTCCGAATCGCCTGCAAGAGCAGGCTCCTCCATTTTCTACCCCTTACCGCCCGATCCCATGGGCGCGGAAACCGATCGCACGCAGCTTGGCGAGATCCATGATGTTGCGTCCATCAAAGAGGAACGCGGGCTTGTGCATACCGTCGAAGATCTTTGTGAAATCGAGGGTCTTGAACTCGTCCCACTCCGTCACAATCGCGATCGCGTGCGCGCCTTTCACCGCTTCGTAGGCGCTCGTGGCCACGCTCAACCGGGGATTCGCCTGCCCCTTGCCCAGCACGTCGTCCTGGATTTCGGCTGCGGGCACCTTGGGATCATAAACCACCACGTTGGCCTGCTCGGCGAGCAGGTCACGCACCACAGTGATGGCGGCGGATTCGCGCGTGTCGTTGGTGTCTTTCTTAAAGGCGAAACCCAACACCGCGATGCGCTTGTCCGCCACGGTGTTGAACAACGAACGCACGATCTTGGCCGAGAACCGCTGCTTCTGATAATCGTTCATCACAACGACATGGTTCCAGTAGGACGCAACCTCGGGCAGGCCAAAGCTTTCGCAGAGGTAGACCAGGTTGAGGATGTCTTTCTGAAAGCACGAGCCGCCGAAGCCAACGGAGGCCTTCAAAAACTTCGGGCCGATGCGCGAATCTTTGCCGATCGCGTTAGCCACTTCGTCCACATCCGCACCGGTCGCTTCGCAGAGTGCCGAGATAGAGTTGATCGACGAGATACGCTGCGCAAGGAAAGCATTAGCGACGAGCTTGGAGAGTTCGGACGACCACAGATTGGTCGTGATGATGCGGTCACGGGAAACCCAGCGGGCGTAAACGCTCACCAGCGTGGCAACGGCCGCGTCGCCTTCGGGCGTGCGTTCGCCGCCGATCAACACGCGGTCGGGATTAAAGAGGTCGGGCACCGCAGTGCCTTCCGCCAGAAACTCGGGGTTTGAAAGCACCTGAAATTTGACGCCGTTGCCATTGCTGTTAGCCGCGAGGATCTGGTTGATCGTCTCCGCAGTTTTTACCGGGATGGTCGATTTCTCGACAATGATTTTTGATGTCGTGGACACCTCGGCGATCGTGCGGGCGACCGACTCGATGTAGCGCAGGTCAGCGGCGCGTCCGGCACCTACGCCGTAGGTCTTGGTCGGCGTGTTTACGGATACAAAGATGATATCGGCCGCGGCGATGTTGCCCTTCACGTCGGTCGAGAAGAAGAGATTGCGGCCACGCGCGGTTTTCACGACTTCGTCCAAACCAGGCTCGTAGATCGGGAGGATATCGGAATTCCACGCCGCAATGCGGGTGGCGTTCATGTCCACGACCGTCACTTGAATATCGGGTGCCTTCAGGGCGATCACCGCCATCGTTGGTCCGCCTACATAACCCGCGCCAATGCAACAAATCTTCATAGGATAAAGGGTTCAGGTTGCGTGCCGTTGGGACCAAATCCAAGACCGTTTTTCATGCGGTTTTTCATGGGCATTGCCGACTGGAGCCGGGGCCTCCCGGCCCCGTCCGTCAGGGGACCGGGAGGTCCCCGCTCCAGGTTTCGGACCTGCCGAGCGGAAGGAGGACCCCCTACTTCAACACCTGGTCGGTCGCGCCATCGAAGAGATGCGCGTTTTCCAGCTTGAAGGTGACCTTGACCTTCTGGTCGGCCTCGAAGCGGTCGGTGGGACGCACGCGGGCGATGAACGAGGTAGCGCCCGAGCTCAGGTAGAGATAAGTTTCCGCACCCATGGGCTCGGAAACTTCGACCTTCACTTCGACGGTGCGGCCGGCATCGGGTCCACTCACGGTAAGCGTGTCCTGAACATCTTCGGGGCGGATTCCCAACACGACCGGCTTGCCGATATGTCCCGAGGCTTTGGCGGAGAGCGCTGCGTCCAACGCAACGACGACGGGCGTGGCCTTATCGTTGGTCTCAACGAATTGGAGCGCGGTGCCGACCTGCTTGATAGTGCCCTTGAAAAAATTCATGCCGGGGCTGCCGATGAAGCCGGCGACAAACAGATTTTCCGGGTGGTTGTAGAGCGTGAGCGGCTCGGCGACCTGCATGATGTGGCCGTCCTTCATCACGCAGATGCGGTCGCCCATGGTCATGGCTTCGACTTGGTCGTGGGTCACGTAGATCATCGTCGCGCCGAGGCGGGCATGGAGTTTGGAAATCTCGGTGCGCGTGGTGACGCGCATCTTGGCGTCGAGATTGGAGAGCGGCTCGTCGAAAAGGAATACCTTGGGCTTGCGCACGATGGCGCGGCCGACGGCGACGCGTTGGCGTTGGCCGCCGGAGAGCGCCTTGGGCTTGCGGTCGAGGTAGGCGTCGAGGCCGAGCATGGCGGAGGCTTCGCGCACGCGTTGATCAATCTCGGCCTTGGGGAACTTCCGCAGCTTTAAGCCAAACGCCATGTTGTCGTAGACCGACATGTGCGGGTAGAGCGCGTAGTTTTGGAAAACCATCGCGATGTCCCGGTCCTTCGGAAGCACGTTGTTCACCACGCGCCCGTCAATCGAGATCGAGCCGGCGGAGATGTCTTCCAAACCGGCGATCATACGCAGGGTCGTCGATTTACCGCAGCCGGAGGGACCGACCAGCACCATGAACTCACGGTCTTCGATTTCCAGGTTGATGCCGTGCACGACTTTCACGTCGGGACCACCACTGCCGGGGTATACTTTGACG
>JANODO010000235.1:0-29752 GCA_031412735.1 Rariglobus sp.
GCGGCCTTAACTTTGTGGAAACTTTGTGTCTCTGTGCCTTTGTGGTGAACGCTCGTGGTGATTGAGCGGCGGCTGAACCGGAGCCGAGGAGGGACATTGTCTCGCGAAGGATGGGAAGGGAGCGAAGGACTGAACCTGCGCATGA
The DNA here is from genome assembly GCA_031412735.1 of Rariglobus sp. GTDB lineage: Bacteria > Verrucomicrobiota > Verrucomicrobiia > Opitutales > Opitutaceae > Rariglobus. Next base: position 146 of record JANODO010000235.1, read on the forward strand.
GGTCTCCTGAGCGTTCCGATTAAACCGCATCAAGTAAAACTAACAAAAAACGGCTTGACCCCTTCGGATTGGCCCCCTCGGATTGGCCGCCTGCTCACTTTCCATTTGCTTCGGCGTTACCCAAAGACATACGTAGAATATGGCCAAAACTACATATTCCGTCACGGAGGGTCAGGCCCACTTCCCGCGACTGATCAAACAGTCCGAAAACGAACTGGTGACCATTGAACGCCATGGCACGGTGGCCGCTTTTGTGGTGGGACGCGGACGGATGGAGGCCATCGCCGAAACCCTGGAGCTGTTGGCTAACGACGAATTCCGAACGACTCTTAAAAAATACCGGGCCGGTAAACTCAAAATGAAACCCCTCGCCTCTGCGAATGTATAGGGTCCGCATTTCAGAGCAGGTCGACCACTTCCTGCAGAGCCTCGCGCCTTCGCCCAAGCACCGGTTGCGTGAAGCCATCGGGCAACTGGCTCGCCAGCAGGGAGACATCAAGGCGCTGGAAAATGATCTCAGCGGATTCTCGCGCCTCAAGGTCGGGCGTTACCGGGTTGTATTCTGCTACGTGGAGCCCAGCACGATTGATTGCATCTTCGTCGAGGAAAGAAAGCTGGTTTACGAAGTGTTTGCCGCCTTGCTGCGCGAGCAGTTTGAGGAATAAACGAAGGGGACTGGTTTCGCGCTCCCCCCGCTAAAGCCATCGGGAAAAGGTCCGATAAGATCTGTCCGGGCATGGAGTGTCGCGGAGCTCGGCAATCACTGATCAGACAATTTTTACGAACGCTTGACCTTTTGGGGCTCGACCCAGAACGCATTTTTGCTCCATCTCTCTCTTGTTCCACTCTCTTTTCACCGCTTCATAGCACCCCAAATTTATGAGCTCTGTCCCTTTTTTACGTCACGGTCTCGCTGCTGCGGCGGCCGTTTTTCTGAGTTTCGGGTCTAGCGTCGCGGTTCACGGGCAGTCTGTGACGACTGCTCCTGTGGGGGCGCTCACTCAGCAGGTTGCTGGAGGAACGGGAAGCGGGTCTTTCACTTTTTTGGGTATCCCATTGGTTCGGGCGAGTGTCTGGCAAGGCGCACTAACAACAGCCAGTGGCGCGGTGCTCAATGCAGCGGCCAATTCATTTACTGCTGCTGCATTCAGCAGTGTTCCACATTACGTCATAATTACTGAGGGCTCCAATGCCGGTCTTATGGTGGATATTGTGTCGAACACATCAAATTCGATAACTCTTGGTGAGAATATAGATGGGTTAATTTCTTCATCCGATAAAATTTCGGTTCGCCCTCATTCAACCTTAGCCAGTTTATTTGGAGACACAAACTCCGCTGGTTTTTTTGCCTCAAACACGAGTGCGGCGGCGGACGAGATACTCGTGTTCAATTCTACTACTCAGTCGTTTATTAATTATTATTACAAGAATGCTGGGTTGGGTGGGATTGGTTGGCGTAGTTCCGCTAGTTCATCCGTAAGTCGGGCCAATGATATAATTTACCCGGAACAATCTTTGGCAATTTTGCGGAAGCAGGCAACCGGCTTAGCGATTACCTCAATTGGGGAAGTCTATTCTGGTGCGATGAAGATTCCGGTTGAATCGGGCTTGGTTTGGACTTTGAACACGACCCCGCGCGATACTACACTAGCTTCGTTGGGCTTCTACACTGGCACCTCCTCTGGCATTACAGGATCAAATACGGTAGCACTGGCGGACGAGGTTTTGCGCTGGACTGGAACAGGCTGGGAAAGTTTTTATTATAAAACAACAGGGCTAGGTGGTATTGGGTGGCGAACCTCAGCTAGCTCTTCAATAGATCGAGGCACTCAGGCTATAGGGGCGGGTGAAGTATTGGTGATCAGGCGCAAATCGCAGCCCCTGATGGTTACACGTCCTGCTTTTGCGATCGCTAATTAAACCTTTTATTCCTAAATGTATGAACAACTATAAAAAAATTATTTTCGGAATTGCTGCATTAATTGCCGCTTCTCCAGCGTTTGCAGTTAGATTTAATTCCGGCGCAGCGGTAAACAGCGGCTTTTCACTTTCTAACGGAACTGATTTGGCGACCGGCAATTTAGTGCGGATTGGTGTCTTTACCGTGTCCGATTCTACCGTCACCTCAAACGCGACCTCTTTCTCTTTTCTGAATTCAAATTTCGTTCAGATAGGAACAAGTTATATTGGTCAGGGAAACCCAGCAGCAGGCTCTAGTGAAACCGATCCCGCTAATAACGGACTTTTTAACAGCAGCATTTTATCAGTAAATACAACTGCAAGCGGCTTAAATATTGTCGGGTCACAAGTGTCCTATTGGGTATTTAATGCCGTGACTGCAAGTTCCGCCACACAATGTGGTATTTTTAGCTCCAGCCTTTCATCTTGGACCGTGACCAGTGGTGATGGTAGTGGTTTGGATCTGTCTGCAATTACCACAGATATTAGTGATTTAACTAATTCTGGTGCTGGTGTTTCGTTAGCGGGAACCGCAAAGATTTTGGTGGGCAGTTTGGGTTCAGGCACTAACGTATCTGGGGGCGGTAAAGATTTCATGCTTTCCGCCATCCCGGAGCCTTCATCATATGCGGCTCTGTTCGGAGTTGCTGCTCTCGGTGCCTGCCTCCTGCGTCGCCGTCGTAAGGTGGCTTGATTCACGCATTTCTGTAAGCTGTCCATCGCCCGCCCCGCTGGGGCGGGCTTTTTTGTTTTAGCGTATACCCCATGGATAGTGATACCCCTGTTCCGGCTCCGGATGCCTCTAAGGTTTCGGTAGATTCTCGTGTGATCGAACCGGCGTTTGGGCTGGGGCGGTTTGCGCCTTTTAACTGGGAGCGGCTTCCGCATGACACGGGGATCCGGTTGTTCTGGGGGCGGATCGTCGGCTGGCTCATCCTGCTAGCCTGTGTCCTGTGGATGACGGTCGCCTCGGGGCTTTTTGTTTTTATCAAATACCGCCGTGGTTTCGCGGACGTGCAGTTTGCCCACATGGTGTTGCTGCCGTGGAAGCTCGACGACTACCGCCGCTCCAAGGGCGAGTTTCTCATCAAAGAGGGTTTGGCCAAGGCCGAGGCGCAGGAGTGGCGCACGGCGTTTAATCTGCTGCGGCCGGGTTTGCTGGCAGTTCCCGAACATCGCGAGGCGCGGTTGCTGGTCGCCCGCATTTACCTCATGGCGGGTCGGGCGGATGTCACTCGCACGACGTTGATCGACGGGGTGAAATATCACGGCGACCAACTCGACTACTTGCGCGAGGTGCTCGGGTATTTCTTCGGATTGCAAGCGGACGACACGGTGATCGCGCTGATCGACGAGCTGCGTCCGCGGTTGGAGGCGCAAGCCCCGGCGGCGCGCATGGCGACGACGGCGCTGGCTTACGCGTATTTTAATCGGGGGCGGTTTGTCGAGGCGGAGGCGGTGCTGAGCGAGGCGCGGCTGCTGGGGACGCCGGAGAGCCGTTTTGTGACGGCACGCGTCGCGTGGGCGCAGGGTCGGCAAGAGGATGCGTTGGTGCAGTTGCGCGACCTCACGGCGGCGGTGCCGCAGGATTATGAAATCTACCGCACGTTGATTTTTTATCTCGGCGAGAAAAAGCGTTGGGGCGAGGTGCGGCGGGCGAGTTTGCAGCGGCAGTTCGACCTGCCGGACCGGCCGGAGGCGTATGTGGACTTTATCACGGCTTGCACGGAGGAAGGCGACGAAGCGGCGCGGGCCGAGGCCGAGGAGGCGTTTTTTGCGCGGTTCGCCAGGGATGCTTCGGCGTTGTTGCGGTTGGCTGAACAGGCTTCGCGGGCGGGTCGGGTCGAGATTGTCGAGCGGGTGGCGGCACGCTGTCGGGAGCTCGGGCACGACGGTGCCGATGCGGCCTTGCTGGTGGTAGGTGCGCAGTTGGAGCGGCAGGCTTATCGCGAGGTAGTGGAGCGGTGCATCGACCTGGGCGCGGCGGTCCTGAAGTGGCCGGAGCGGCAGCGGCTGATCTTGGGCGGGCTGCGCGGTGCGGCGCTTTACGGGCTGGGCCAAGAGGCGGAGGCCGAGCAATCGGTGCGTCCGTTGTGGGAGACGCGGGTGTTGCCGGCGCAGGCGCTCACGGCGGTCGCGTTGCGGCTGCAGCGGGTAGGGCAAGCGGCTGCGGCGCGGCGGGTGCTGCGGCGTGGCGTGGAGATCGATCCGCTGAACCAGCCGGCGCTGGTGTTGCTGTTGCGTGATGCGGTGGCGGAGAACCGGCTGGATGAGGCGCCGGGGCTGATTGAGCGGTTGGTGGAGATGCGTCAGCCACCGGTGGATCTGGTGGAGGCGTATGCGCGGGTGTTGGATTCCGATCTGTATTTGTTCTACCCGGATAGGGAGCGCACGTTGGCGAAGCTGAAGGCTTTTAGCCGCCGTCGCGCTAGTGGGCTGTAATGGGATATTATTCGGATTAGTCACAGAGCCGAGCCGGAGTTCCGATCCGAGTTCACAGAGCTAGGAAGGTTCGGAGGGTTGCACTCTGTGGACTCGGGCTTGGGACTCGGTGCTCTCTGTGACCAAATATCATCTTCGGAATAACGTTTAGGACTACTGCGCGTTACGCTGTAATGGGATATTATTCGGATTAGTCACAGAGCGGAAGAAGGGGCCCGGCGTCGCGCTTCGTGCTGTGGCGTGACGGGTCCGGAGTGTGTGCCCACGACGGAGCGCGGGAGCGCGGAGATGGCCACGCTGACAAGCGTGGCCCGGAACGAAGTGGAGGGTGACTGAATCGGGTGCCCATTGGGCAGATGAAGGAACAAACACACGAAAGACACGAAAAGTCGGAATCGGAGGGCGGAGTTGTTGCCCACGGAACACACGGAATACACGGAAGAAGGGCTTCGAGCTACGGAGTGATTCTCGTCCGTCAAGGGGGTTCGGTTTTGGAGATGGAGACGGAGTGGTTCACCACGTTTTGAGTGAACCGGCAGTCGGCCAAGGACACGAAAAGACGGAGTCGGAGAAGGCGGGATTAACTCGGTTGGGGTCGTGGCCAAGGCACCCGTCACCTCGGGTTGCAGATGCGACCAAGCGGGATTACGGTTTTCTCATGAAAACGATTCTTGCCCCTGTCGATTTTTCAGCTGCCACGCGGGGCGTGATTGCGGCTTCGCTTGATCTTGCGCGGACGGTGGGAGGCCGGCTGGTTTTGCTCCATGCCGTGCAGTATCCGGTGATCACCACGGATTATGGGATGACTGCGGAGTTGTTGCAGGAAACCACCCGGGCCAACGAGGCCGCAGGGCGCAGGCAACTCGAGCATATCGAAAAATCGCTTGCCGATGAAGGGGTGTCGGTGACGTCGCGCCTGGTGAACGGTTTCGCGCCCGGCAATATCATCGAGCAGGCACGCGGCTTAAGCGCGGATTACATCGTGCTGGGTTCGCACGGGCACACGGCGTTTTACGATCTGCTGGTGGGTAGCACGACTAGCGCGGTTTTGAAGAAAGCACCGTGCCCGGTGGTGGTGGTGCCGCGGGAACGCAAGCAGGTGGAAACGAAGCAGCCTGTGGGCGCGGGGGGTGCGACATCGAGCCCGTTTGGGGAGATCGAACCGGCGTGAGGGGAGGCCGCTTGCAGGCGATCAGCGGCGTGCGAGGGCATCAACGTTTGCGCGTGTCTAACATCGCCCGTAAACGGGCTCCTACCTCGTCGAGCCGCAAACGACACGGAGGTCGTCCCTCCCTCGACGGATCAATCGGGAGGTAGGAGCCCATTTATGGGCGATTGAACCCCAGGCAAACTACAACCACTCGTCTGCCATCTCCGAAATGGAGGAGCCTGCTTGCAGGCGATAAACGGCGTGCGAATGGCCTCAATGTCCGCGCACGCGTAACATCGCCCGTAAACGGGCTCCTACCTCGTCGAGCCGCGGACGACACGGAGGTCGTCCCTCCCTCGACGGATCAATCGGGAGGTAGGAGCCCATTTATGGGCGATTCAGGCCCACGCGCACTGCAAGCACTCGTCTGCCCTTTCTCCGAAATAGAGGAGCCTGCTTGCAGGCGATAAACGGCGTGCGAATGGCCTCAATGTCCGCGCACGCGTAACATCGCCCGTAAACGGGCTCCTACCTCGTCAAGCTGCGGACGACACGGAGGTCGTCCCTCCCTTTGCACCGGTTATGATTATACGGAGGGCAGGCGGGTGAGGAGGCGGCGGACGCCTTCGATGGGGAGGTCGTCGACGGGGCGCAGGTTGAGCGAGCTTCTTGTGGCGAGGATGGGGCGGACGGCGGCGTGGGTGAGGATGGGGCCACTCACGCCGGCGCGGAGCGTGTCGCGGTGCCAGCCGGGAAACAACTTGGTGATGACCTCTTCGGTGAGTTGGAGGAGCGCGGTGATGGACTCGGCTACCACTTGGTGCGCGGCGTGGTCGCCTTCTTCGGCCAGGCGGAGCACGGCGGGGGCGACGGCGACGATCTGTTTGTTGGGGTCGGCGTGTTGGTAGAAATGGCGAGTGATGGCGGGGGCGTGAAGCAGGCCGGTGTGGTCGCGCAAGAGTGTCGAGAGGCTCGTGGGGAGTTGCCAGCCTTGGAGCTCAAGAAGGGCTTTGCTGATGGCGCGGCGGCCGAGGTCGTAGCCGCTGCCGGGGTCGCCGAAGCGCCAGCCGGTGCCGCCGGCGTAGTGGAGGGTGCCGTCGGGGGCTTGCGCGGCGACGAAGGAGCCGGTGCCCGCGTGGATCACCAGGCCGGGCCGGCCGTTGGTGGCGAGTTCGAGAACGGGGCGTGAGTCGTCGAGTGCGGCGACCTGACCAAAGAGTTCGCCGGCGGTGAGCAGCGCGGCGGTTTCAGTCCAGAAGGCGGGTGCGCCGGCCATGCACAAGAGCGTGTGCGAGACGGGATGGTGCGCCGCCAAGGTGCCGAGGGCTTCTTCCAACGTGTCGCGGGCGGCTTCGGGGCCAGCGATGTTGGGGTTGCAACCGGAGGTGATGCGGCGGTCGATGATCGTTCCGTGGTCATCGATGAGGATGAGCTCGGTCTTGGTGCCACCGCCGTCGACGCCGATTTTCATGTGGGGTAGGGGGAGGAATCGGAGGGGTTACACAGAGGGCACGAGAGGGGGCACAGAGGTCACGGAGAAAAGCAATGATTGGGCTCTGTGCTCTCTGTGCCACCTCTTGTGCCCTCTCCGTAACTAAAAGGATCGAATTCTACCCGATCAACTTGCTGAGGCGGGTGCGGTATTTTTTCGAAAGCTCGATGTTGGCGTCCATGCCGCCGGGGATGTTTTGGCTGGTGACGAGCGGCAAGGGGTGTCCGTTGGTGACCAGCCAGTCGATCACTTCGAGGGTGAGCAGGTTCAACAACGTGGCACCGATGAGCGTCGAGGTGGGACCCGCAAACCGGTTGGGGGCGACTTCGGTGATGGCATCGCCGGTGACGCCGAGGTTGTCCAACGTGTAGTCGGCGATGGCGTGGAGATTCTGTCCGCCGGGGTGCACCGTTTTCGCGGTGGTGCTCATGGCGAGCGAGGTGAGGGCGACGACTTGGACGCCTTTCTTTTTGGCGTAGAGGGCCACCTCGATGGGCGAGGCGTTTTTGCCGGAGTTGGAGATGACGATGATGGTTTCGCCGGCGCGGAATTCGTAGTGGTGGTCGTAGCGTTCGGCGAGGCGGGTGCCGTAGCCGACGACGTTTTCCGATAAGCCGTAGCCGGGGTCGATCAGGCCGGTGACGGGCATGAGGCCGCCGGCGCGGCCGATGATCTCGCGGCCGATGAGCTCGGAGTGTCCGCTGCCGAAGGTGTGGAGCACGCCGCCGGCGGCGATGGAGGCGCCGATGTGGGGCGCAACCGCGCGGATGACGGGCAGGTTTTTCTCGCGGGCGCGCGCGAGCATTTCGGTGGCGGTGGTGTAGTAGGTGTCGGCGAGGCTCATGGGTCGCGCCGCAGACGCGGCGCGAAATGACGAATGACCAATGACGAATGACGAATGAAGGCGGAAATGCGCGGCGGGCCGTTTCTTTCTCCAAATCTTCCCCTATGCGTTTTCTGCCGCTGCGGATCGAAGGTAGGGACGCATCTCCGAGGCGTCCGGTTCGGCGCGGACGTCTGCGGAGAGACGTCCCTACCTCGATCTCTGAACCACGGTGACGGCTCGGTCGTTAGTAGAAAAACGACACGCTGAGGGAGCCGAAGACGGAGTAGCGGTCCTGGCCTTTAAACTCGATCGTGCGATAGGCCTGGGCGTAGGTGAGCTGCCAGCGCGTGGTGCCTAAGCCGAGGCCGGCATAGAGGTCGGCCACCAAGGGTCTTTTGTCGATCGAGGGGCTGTCGCGAAAGGTGTTTCCGTCGAGAGTGATGTCGCGGACCACGGCGCGGGCGTCGGTGGCGAGGAAGATAAACGCGTTGAAGGGCGCGCGCCGGAGGCCGTTGGAGTCGCCGGAGGGACGGATCAGGTTGCTGCCGAAATCGGAGGGCAGGCGATAGCCGGCGCGCACCTCGAAGCCGGCGTTGGCGTAGGTGAAGATGTTGCCGAGGCTCACGCCGGCGTGGGGGATGAAGTCGGCGCCGAAGCCGGTGCGGGCGCCCGACGTGGAAAAACGGTATTTGCGCTCGTGGACGAGGTTCAGGCCGGGCTCGTTGCGGAGCTGGTTGTCCCAGCCCTCGGCCTCCGCGACATCGATGAGCTCGTGAAAGCCGTTTTGGATTTCGCGCCCGAGGGCGGCGGGGCCGACGACGCCGCCGGTGATTTCAAACACGTCGAGGCGGGCGGTGCCGTCGGGAGCGGCGGGCGGGCGGTAGATCTGAAAAGCGACGCCGAGGTAGAGCCAGGCGGCGTAGGGACGATCGGTGGGTTGGTAGACGGTCGTCTGCGTGTCCTCGGGCGTGTAGATGTTTTGGCCGAGGGAGAGGCCGAGCTTGTGGGGCTGGTCGGGTGGGGCGAGGGTGCCGAGCAGGCGGGAGAGACTGCGGATGGGCGCGGGCACGGCGTCGTCGGTGAAGCTGCGCAGGTCGGTGGAGAGCGCGGAGAGCTTCAGGCCGTTGGTGTAATTCCGGTCGGTGCCGGCGAAGTATTTGTCGTTCTCGGTGTAGAGCGAAAGCGAACCGAAGCGGAGACGTTCGTGGACGACGGGCGGGGTGGCGGCGTCGCCTTCGGCTCCGAATGACGAATGACCCATGACCAATGACGCAAGGATCGGAAGGAGTCGGAATGGGGCGCGGTGCGTCATGGTGGTGCGGTGAGGAGAAAGAGGCTGAAGGGATGTTGGTCGTAGGCAGCGAGCTTGCTCGCGCTCCGAATCGCGCCTGCGAGCCGGCGGCTTACGCACGGACTGTCATGGCGGATTCTTGCTGGAGCGGGCGGCTTACGCTTCCCAGCGGCCGTAGATGCCGCAGGGGAGGACCTTGCCGTCGGCTTGGATGGGGAGGCCGACTTCGCCACCGGTGATTTTGCCGCCGCGACCGGACATGAGCTCGGTGAGGAGGTTGACCACGACGGTGGGCGAGAGGCGGGCGGTGTAGGCGTTGATGAGGAGGAACAGCGGTTTTTCGGTGAGGAGCTCGCGGCACTCGGTGAGGAGGGGCCAGAGGTGTTCTTCGAGCTTCCACATCTCGCCGGTGGCACCGCGGCCGTAGGTGGGCGGGTCCATGATGATGGCGTCGTATTTTTTGCCGCGCTTGAGCTCGCGGCGGACGAATTTGAGGCAGTCGTCGGCGATGAAGCGGATGGGTGCGGCGGCGAGCCCGGAGAGGGCGGCGTTTTCCTTGCACCATTTAACCATGCCCTCGGCGGCGTCGATGTGGGTGACGCTGGCACCGGCTTTCGCGGCGGCGCAGGTGGCGGCGCCGGTGTAGCCGAAGAGATTAAGGACGTTGATCTCGCGGCCGGAGGCGCGGGCGGCTTTGATGCGGGCGCTGAACCACTCCCAGTTGACGGCTTGCTCGGGGAAGAGGCCGGTGTGTTTGAAGGAGGTCGGGTGGATGCGGAACGTGAGATCGAGCGGCTGGTAACGGATCTGCCAGGAGTCGGGGAGGGGCTTGCGGTTTTCCCAGCGGCCGCCGCCTTTTTCGCTGCGGTGGTAGAAGCCGTCCCACTGGGTCCATTCGGGGCCGGTGCGCTTGGGCCAGATGATCTGCGGGTCGGGCCGCACCAAGACGACGTCGCCCCAGCGCTCTTGTTTCATGCCGTCGCCGCAGTCGAGAAGTTGGTAATCCTGCCAGTGGTCGGCGAGAATGAGGGAGGGGCGGTGCGTGGAGTCGGCGGGCATTCTGTGGCGAAGCAACGCGGAGGCGTTTGGGGTGTCGAGCGCCTTTCCGATGGAGTGGTTATCGCGATTGAAAAATATTCTCCGGGTTTGACGCGTTCAGGGAGGAGCTACGAAAATTTTTCGCATGTTTAAGTGTTCCGTTCTTTTCCTCGCCGCCTTGGCGTTGTTCGCAATGGCAGCAACCGGCGTCAGTGCGGATGTGGTGGAGACAAAGAGCGGTGCCCGGTTGGTGGGCAAGGTGACCGCGATCGACGGTTCGGTGATCTCGTTGAGCACGGATTACGCGGGGGTTCTGACCATCAAGCAGGAAGAGGTCGTGAGCCTGACGACGGACGAGCCCCGGGTGATTCGTGTGGCGGGCGGCGCGGTGATGACCGGCGTGGTGACGACTTCGGCCGACGGTAGAATCCAAGTCGTCGGCGGCGACCGCGTGGTCACGGCCGCGATCAACGAAGTCGTGGCCACGTGGGAGCCGGGGGCCAACGACCCCGCTCTGGCGGCGCGCGGCGCGAAGTGGAGCCACGAAGCCTCGGTCGACATGACGGGCAAGTCGGGCAACAAAGAGCAGTCGGGGATCGCGGCCGGCACGCGTTCCAAGCGCATCGGCGTGACTGACGCGCTCCAGCTTTACACGGCCTATAACCGGCAGAAGTCCTTCAACGTGGTTTCGTCCGATCAATTCAAGGCGGGCATCGACTACTCCAATAATTTCTCGGGGCGGAAGTCGTGGTATGTGCGCGACGAGGGTGGCTTTGATCGCGTGAAGGACATCGCGCTCTACAATGTTACCGCCACGGGTATGGGTTACGATTTCATCAAAGAGTCCCAACACGTGCTCACGGGCCGAGCCGGTGTGGCCTTCCGTTATGAAAGCTACCGAGATCCCTCGACCGAAGTGGTGAAGAGCTTCGGCCCCGATTTTGGGGTGCACCATGAGTATACCCTGGGCTCCGCGAAGATGATCAACGATTTCACCTACATTCCCGCCTTCGAGGACTTCACGATCTTCCGCGCGATTCATGAATCCTACCTGGAGGTGCCGCTGGCGGGGGTTCGTTGGAAACTGCGCATCGGCGTGACCCACGACTACAACAGCCAGACGGGCGACGACGTGGAGAAGCTCGATACGACCTACTTCACGCGCTTCGTGCTGAGGTGGCAGTGAGACCAATTACACCTCGTGATAGGACTTTAGTAGGGCCCGATGTAGCCCCGACCGGTGGTCGGGGTTTCTAGGAGCCGCCCGACCACCGGTCGGGCCTACACCAGACGAAAGTCTGATTTCATGCCATAACGGGTATGAGACCGTGGCGGGCGAGCCGGCGGCCGGGGTGCCCCGGGGTGCTTCCCTGCGCGTTGAAAGAAAGAGGTTTTCTTCGCGGCCGGTCTCGGGTGCAATGGAACTCAATGCCGTCCAAACCCATTCCTGGATCCTCCGGAGAAGTGCTGACTTGCCTGCCGTCGCCGTATCAGCCGCATCCGGCCACGGGGCTGCTTTACCTGCCTCGCTTTCTGGCCAAGTGCGCCTACGTCAAAGCGCATGGGGCGCTCCCGGCGAGCTACGCGAAGAACTATAAACGCGGCCTGGACCGGTTCCTTTGCATGCACCTCGGCGTCGACCCGGCGGCGGTGGAGAAAATCGTTTTCGACGCAGCCACGCCCGACGAAATTGAGGCGAGGCTGAAGGCGCTTTTTCCGGCCGACGTGCGGTGCATCAAGTGGAACCGCGAGCTCGTCCAAAAAGGTATGACGGTCGCCGGCCGCGAGTTTTTGACCGAGGCGCTGACCAACATGGGTTGCGCCGATCGCCGCGAACAAATCATCAGCGTGCCCGATCTGATCGACTTCGACGAAGGCCGGATCGAGTGAGTCACTTTATCTGGAACTCAGGGAATCAGGAACGGCTGCGGAGCAGAAAAAGATAAGCCCACGGGGCCCGGATTGTTTCCTGATTTCCTGAGTTCCAGATTACGAATTTCTGATTACCGTTATCTCATCATGGTCAAAGGACAGAAAGTAGTCTGCACAAACGATAGCTTCACGGCGGTCATCCGCGCCATCTACAAACAACTCCCGGTCAAGGGCTCGACCTACACGATCCGCGAGGTGTTTCTCGGCCGCGAGAAGGTGGTCAAGGGAGGCGATAGCGCGACCGTGGGGCTCTTACTCGTGGAGCTGAAGAACCCGCCCGACCCTTTCCATGCGGGCCAACAGGAGCTGGGCTTTTCATCGGAGCGGTTCGCCCCGTTGGAGGAAGCGCCGGCCGAGCATGCCGAGGAAGAGCTTGAGGCCGTCGGGGTGGGTGGCGACGAAAAGGGCGGCGGCTACTGGATGAACTGAGGCGCGGGGGGGGCGGAGTCAGGTTGCCTATGGATGGACGACACGGAGGTCGTCCCTCCCTCAACAAATCAATCCGGAGGTAGGAGCCCATTTATGGGCGATGCAACCCCACGCAAACGACAACCACTCATCCACCATCTCCGAAATGTAGGAGCCTGCCTGCAGGCGATGCGATCAGCGGCGTGCAAATTCATCAACGTCCGCTCACGCCTAATACCAGTTACACCTTCTAATGGGACTTGAGCATGGCCCATGTAGCCCCGACCGGTGGTCGGGGTTTCCGGGAGACGCCCGACCACCGGTCGGGCCTACACTAGGCGAAAGTCTCATTTCATAACATAACTGGTATAACGTCGCCCGTAAACGGGCTCCTACCTCTTCGAGCCGCGGACGACACGGAGGTCGTCCCTCCCTCAACAAATCAATCCGGAGGTAGGAGCCCATTTATGGGCGATGCAACCCCACGCAAACGACAACCACTCATCCACCATCTCCGAAGGGTAGGAGCCTGCTTCCAGGCGATGCGATCAGCGGCGGGCAAATTCCTCAACGTCCGCACACGCCTGACATCGCCCGTAAACGGGCTCCTACCTCTTCAAACCGTGGATGACACGGAGATCGTCCCTCCCGGCAAAGCCGATATTTCCTCAAGGGAACCGACCGAAAATAAAACAGCCGCCCGGTTTCCCGGGCGGCTGTAGGCCATTAGAAAAAACAATGAGCGAGGCTCGTTACTTCTTCTTGGCGGCTACCTTCTTCACAGCCTTTTTGACGGCAGGCTTGGCAGCGGGTTTCTTGACAGCGACAACTTTCTTAACGGTCTTTTTGGCTTTGGCCATGGGATGTTCCTGTATGGATGTTTGGTTCTGGTATGACGCCCGAAGAATGTCTTCAGGCGCTTGGCGCACTATGCGCCGCGCAGCGTCAGCATCAGTGAGCGCGGAAGAAATGCAAGTGTCCAGTGAGCACTACGTAAGGTTTTTCGTGATCTCGGCCGACTCCGACCGCTGTGTATTTTATACTTGGATACGCGCTAATTTTCTCCTCTGAAAAACGCGTTTTGGTGCGCCTGGCCCGGGGGTGGATGCGCCTCGATTCCGCGACTGGCGATGGATCCGCCGGAAATTTTTTTGAACAAGGTCCATCAATTCCGCCACCTCTACACGCGCCGGGGTATGCGGCTTCTCGTTCTGAAAACAGTCGCCTCGTTTGCTTGATCGCGTCGCTCGTTCGCGGGTCGCGGCCGAGGACGCGGAGGGTCGTTTCGGTGGCTGATTTCCGTGGCCCACTTTCGCGGGGCTCAACGGCAGGCTGCGGCCCGTCGCGGTCTACGACGCCGTCCTGGGCCGAACGCCCCAACCTCATCGACCACCATCGGCACGTTCACGGTCGCGGAGGGACTCTTGGTTTATCGCGTGAACCTCGAGGTCAGTTTTTTCGAAGGAGAGCGCGCCACCCGCAAACTGTGGGATGCGCGAATCCTGGAGTGGTCGGGGACCCCGCCTCCGCACGACCACAACGTTGCGCTGACGCCCCGCCTGGAGGCGCGGCGGCGAGCTCTTGGCATCGCAAGCATCACCAACCGACGGCCAAAGGTGAGCAAGAAGAGCGGGTCGGATTTACCCGCGGAGCACCGGGCCGGGCTACGGCAGCCCCCGTCGGCTGTTACCGCGCTGGGGATGTTCGCCTTGGTGCCTTTGGGCGGGGCCGCTCGGATGTTCCTTGGCGCCTTTGGCTGGGCGCGGTGAGCCCCCGTCGGTTGCACCGTTTATCCGGGTAAGGGCTCCGGTGCGTTACTCCGCCGAGGTATCGGAGCGGTCCTGGGGGACGGTGGCCCGGTGCCCCCAAAGCCCCATAGGGCCCCGCCCTGTTCACTTTTAACGTCTAGTAATCAGGGGTATGCGCACCGGTAAATGCGGATAAAACCGTGGGCGAGTCCGGCACCACCCGCCGCGATTCGTTACAAAGGCATTCATAATTCTCGTAATCCATGTTCGCTGATTTTCCAAAATTTGCTGGGTGCTTAGATTTGTCGGGTGGGATCGCCCGGCATCCGCTGACGCATAGGGCTGGGCAATAAAAGCCATGCAAGAACCGAGCCCCGTTTTGTCGATTATCATACCCGTATACAACCGGACTGAGTGCCTCTCGGCGTGCGTGGACTCCGCGATTCGCCAGACGTTTGAGGATGTAGAGATTCTTCTCGTGGATGATTATTCCAATGAGGAGACGAAGATCTTCCTTCATATATTCACGATGGGCGATCCTCGCATCCGGGTGATTTCCAACTCTGGCACAAAGGGAGCGAATGCCTGCCGGAACCTCGGCCTCAAGGAAAGTCGGGGCGAGTATGTCATTTTCCTGGATAGCGATGATGTGCTCTGTCGGTTCTGCGCCGAATTGAGGATCAACGACATGGTAGCGGCGCCCGATTTGGATTTTATCGCCTATCCCTGCCTGATGTTTCAGAGCAAGCCCTTGGACAGGTTAATCATATGGAATATAAAGAACGAAACGAGTCTGCTAGACCGCTTTTTACAACACGATGCACCCTTCCAGACGACGGGTCCTATCTGGCGCCGGTCCCGGATTATAGGACGGCTTAGCTGGGACGAGGACATGCCCGGCTGGCAGGACTGGAAGTTTCACCTAGAGGCGTTGTTACTTGGTTTAAAGGGGGAGTTTAATACGCGTATCGACTACTTTTGGAACGCTCCGAAACAGAACTCGATCACCCGCTCCAGTCATACCGTCAAGGGTAGGCTATCGCGTATGCTGGGCATCGTGAAGCTGGCCCAATCCGTGCCGGAAGTTCATCGCCCGGCCATCCTTAGCTCGGTCATAAGCCTGGGCATCCGTATGTCGCGCACGGACCGGATCAAGGCGGCGCGTGCGGTTTATACGGTGTTGAAAGGTCGGCCCAAAGCACTGCACGCCGCGTGTTTTGTATTTCTCGAAACTTACCGCACCGGGCCGATGGTTGTCTTGCGAGGTTATTTTAGAAAACAGATGGAGCCGCATTATCCCCTCGCCCAACGGATT
Source organism: Rariglobus sp. (assembly GCA_031412735.1). GTDB lineage: Bacteria > Verrucomicrobiota > Verrucomicrobiia > Opitutales > Opitutaceae > Rariglobus. Next base: position 15,747 of record JANODO010000235.1, read on the forward strand.
CTGCGGGATTCAAAAACGTATAAGCTCCTCGTGCCCATTCCTCAACTGCGACAGCTCGTGACCCTGCTTAATGAAAATCGCGATATTTCGTAAAGACATCGGGAATTACTCGGAGACCTTCGTCCAAAGAAACATCGCCTGCCTAAATGGCGGCGAAACGGTGGTTATAGGCGCGCGTCTGGTGGACGATCCGGGCTGGACGCCGAAAACGCCGACGTTGCTGCTGGCTCAATACCCGTCCGCTCTGCGCAGGCTTGCCGTCCGTTTGTTTCTTAAACGGCATCGCGTGGGTGGCGCGGTCTGCGAGTTTCTTGACTATGCAACGGTCTGGGCGCCCTTATTACACGAAGCGCGGATCCCGTTTGTATGCTTGGGGCACGGTTTTGATATTGGCCGTATTCCGCGAGGGAGGAACAACTTCGTGCCGGCCCTGCCTTCGCTGCGTAATGGGTGTAAAATTCTCGTTCCCTGCGACTACGCCAAGACGATACTCTTACGCCGAGCCCGGTTTGACCCCGATTTTATTGAATCTATTCCCGTTGGAATCGATCTTGGCGCGTTTCAGAAACCGGGCCTCCAACGCGAGGGTAACCGGTTTGTATTCGTGGGTCGTTTTGTGGAGAAAAAATCCCCGGTCTGTCTTATCATGGCATTCCACCATGCGCTGGCGCGGGTGCCAGGGCTACGGTTGGATTGTGTGGGTGACGGCCCGCTACTCCCCGCGGCCAAACAGCTGGTCCGTTGCCTCGGAATCGAGTCCCACGTGTTCTTTCACGGGGCCAAGCCCCACAGGGAGGTGATTGTCATGTTAAAAGAAGCCCGGGCGATTATCCAGCACAGTGTCACCGGCGAGAACGGTGACATGGAAACCATGCCGCTCTCCGTTCAAGAGGCGCTGGCCTGCGGCACTCCCGCGGTGGTCACCGACCATGCGGGCCTTCCGGATATCGTTACGGAGGGTAAAAGCGGTTACCTTGTGCCGGAGTTTGATTATCACGCCATGGGAGATCGCATCGCCCGAATGGCAACTCTCCCGGCCGCAGATTATCGGGCGATGCAAGACTATGCCCTGCGGGATTCCGCACGGTTCGATTATCGGTTCCGCGTCGGCCGGATTGAAGCTCTCTTGGCGCGAAAAACCTTCTGAATACCGCCCCCGATGAAAGCCCTTCACCTGCATATTGGAATTCACAAGACCGCAACCACTTCTCTGCAACGCACCCTGGCGGGTTCCCGCGCGGAGCTCCTGCAAGCCGGCCTGTATTATCCAGACTATACTCTGATCGGCGCCCCCGGCCACTATTGCCACCACAGTGTCGCGCGGGTGATTGGTGGAGTTTCCGACGAGGTTTTAGACGCAGCGCGCGCACGTGATTTTTTCGTTCAACTTGGCCGCAGCACGCCGGATAATGGGATCTGCATGTTGTCGTCAGAGATTTTTTATCGACTGTCCGTCAATGACTACAGGCGCCGGGTGGACTTTATTCGTGCCGTGCGCGATCACCTCGCGCTCACCGGGCTTCCGGTCAAAATCATCATTACGCTGCGCGAGCAAGCCAGCTTCATTGATTCACTTTATCGTGAGCATGTGAAGCAGACCCGATATAGTGAAGATTTTCCCGCGTTTCTGAGGCAGTTCGCACCGTGGCTCGATTATAGGCATCAGATTCAGCTCTGGAGGAATGTATTCGAGGATATTCAAGTCGTTATATACGAGGATCTGAACCGCGATACTTTGGTCGAGGATTTCATCTTTAAGACCACGGGAATCCCCGTGGCCATCAACACGACCGCCCAGGCGAATCCCTCGCTGAACTATGACTGGACGTTGGTGAAGCGCATGCTCAACTACACCTCCTTTTCTGGCGGCCGGATCAAGACCGCCGGGAGCATCCTGCAATCGCTACAACGGGCGTGCAGCAAGGATCACTCTCCGAATTCACCCCGCGCGCATTTCATCACCGCAGATGATGCCGCCTATCTCTATAACCGGCACGCGGCTAATAATATAAAGGTCTCCAGCGACTATGGGGTGTTGGTGGGCGCGAACCCGTTTGAGCCGTTGGCGGTGATTCCTCCGGCCCAGAAAATGGTCAACCCGAGGCTTCTGCGCGAAGCGATCACCTGGATCCTCGCCAAGGAGGCGGAGGACACGGCCACGGTGGCGAAAACGATCGACGACGATGCTTATACGATGGCCGAGGCCCGTGCGGCCTGGGTGCCGTGCGTGGTGTAACCCCCATGGCCGCACCTCCCGATGCTTCTATATGCGACACGTTCCCTGCTACCGGGCCATACGGCGAATGCGCTCCAGTCGGCCCATATGGCCTGTGCGCTCGACCACCTCCATCCGGAGGGGTTCACCACGGTTTATCGCTCGCCGGTCCCGGCTGCCGATCCCGTCAGCCACTTCGCTTCGATCGGCCTGACTCCTCCGTTTCGCACGCGAGCGATTGGTTGTTTGCCGGCCCCGTTGGGGTGGTCGCAACTCGAACTGCTCGCGTTTCGCGACTTTTTTTGTGCGCAACCTCGCGATGCGGTCGTCTACACCCGCAGCTCCCGGGTTTCGTGGGCGGCGGTGTCGGCGGGCTTGATCACCTTCATCGAGCTTCACGACCCGCTGACTCCGGTTTCGACGACCTGGCTTCGCCACCTTCAGCATACCAGGCACCTGCCGGGAATCATTGTCACCACCGCCCGCCTCCAAGCCGACGTGGTCGCGGCGCTCCCCGACTTTGATCGCGCCCGGATTCTGGTCGCGGGCAACGCGGGACCTTCGTCGGCGTTGAGCCTGCCGGCGTGCGCGTTGAGCAGCGGTGCCGAGTTCAATGTGGGCTATGCGGGCTCGGCGTTTTGCGGGAAGGGAGTCGAAATCCTGCTCGCCTGCGCGGCTCGCATGCCGGACGTGGCCTTCCACGTGATCGGACCCGACCGAGCGCTCTGTGCAAAGCGGGGCGCGCTCGTCGCCAACATCGTTTTTCACGGTCATAAAACCAATCCCGAGACCATCGGCCTGCTGAAGAGTATGGACGCCCTCCTCCTCCCGAATCAGCGCTCGGTGATCATCCGGAGCGGCGCCGACATCGGTGCGCACACCTCGCCGCTCAAGCTCTTCGAGTATCTCGCCACCGGACGGCCGATCATCGCCTCGGATCTACCGGTTTTCCAGGGGATCCTGCGCAATCAGGAAAACGCCCTGCTCACGTCTCCCGAGGACGTTGACGGGTTTTGCCGGCGCTTGCGGTTCTTGCAGCACGACCCGGCCCTGGGGCAACGCCTCGGCCGGCAGGCGCGCCTCGAATTCGCCGCCAGCCATACGTGGGAGCACCGGGCCGAGCGTATCCTGAAATTCATTACGCCGCTGATGCCGCTGGCAGCCTGAGGCGCATAGCGCGATCGCCTATGACGACCGTGGAAAGACTGGCGGGTGACCTTTACAAGCGGCTGCGAGGGTTTCTCCCCCGGAGTGACCTGGCCTCGGCGGTCGCGCGTTGCCCGGTTCCGCACGCGGAGCTTCGCGCGGTTTACCGCGCGTCTTCGCTGGCCACCGAGCCCGACACATTTGTGCTTTACCGGATCATCGGCAACGACCTGCCGCCGCGTCATGCGAGCGGTCAATCGCTGGCCAATCTCCGCTTCGTGTTGGCGCACGAGCCGCCGCTCCCGGGTTGCGAGAAACGCTGGATCGTCAACCGCATCACCGATCCCGCGCTCGAGGCCGCCACGCTTGCCGTGCTTAGCGAACACGGGCAGCCGTTTCTTCATCTCCCGTTCGCGGCGGCCGAGTATGCGGCGATCGGCCTTGACCACGGCTGCCTGCCCCGGCCCGATTTTCTGGCCAGCCACCGTTTTGCCCGGCTCAGTCGGAAGAAAAAAAATCGCCTCCTGTGCGCGGTTTACCGGCCGAAAAATCTCTACGTGATGAACAACAACGGCGCCCGCAACGCCGCGCTGGCCGACGGGCGTGCCCGTGCCAAGTGGGTGCTCCCCTTCGATGGTAATTGTTCCTTCACGACGGCGGCGTGGGAACGCCTGGTGGCGGATGTCACCGCGCGGCCCTGGCTGAAGTATTTCGCCGTCCCGATGGCCCGGCTGCTGGATAATCATGCTCTTGAGGCCGCCGCGTTTTCCCCGCCCGCGAATGAGGAGCCGCAACTGCTTTTCCGACGGGATGCGGCCGAGTGTTTTAACCCGGCGTTCCCGTATGGACGGCGTCCGAAGGTGGAGCTTTTTTGGCGTCTGGGAATACCGGGTCGATGGGATGATTGGACCGAGTGCGCGTGGGACCAGCCGCGCCGGCCGCTCTCGCCCGAGGCGTATCAGTTCGGCGTTGCTGGCTGGGTGGCGCGGCTCTTTTCGGGAATGCCGCAGCTCGAGGTCCCTGCGCTCCGAGGGCCGGGTAAACGGGGCCTTGCACGACAGGAAGCGATTCTGGCCATGCTGGCCGAGTTGGACCGCGCGTATGGTGTGACGTCAGGCTCGGGTGCCATGGCCAGATGACGTGGCCGCAAAAAAGGCACCCGTGTCCGGGTGCCTTGGGAGGAAGGAACGCGTGACGGAAGTTTAGCGCGAGCGGCGGCGGCGCTGGACGACGGCACAGAGGATCGCGAGCCCGCCGAGCAGCTGCGCGTAGGTGGCGGGCTCGGGGATGGCGTGCAGAATAAACGAAGTCGTCTGCCCGTAGATGAACCCTTCTTGAGCCCCGGTGCCGCCTACGGCACCATCGGCTGTCGCCAAGTTGAATATATTAAACAGGCCGCCTTCGATTTCGTAGCGGCTGCCGGAGACAAAACCATAGGTTAAGTCGCTGCCATCAGAATTGGCGGCGAGACCCGGGGTGAACGTCGCTGTGATGGCAGCGGGAGTGACGGAGTCCGCAATCGGCCCGATCCCGGCATCGTCAATCTCAGTGAAGCCGTTTTGAATGTCAGCAACGCCGATGAAGCTGCCGTAATGGCCGCCTTTGTTTGAAGCGTTGTAGGCGTTGAGCGAAATGGTGAAGGACGTGACTCCGCTCGGATTGAACGAGAATACGCCCACGTTGTTCTGCACCGACCAAGTGCCGGAAACACCAGCCAGCGTAAAGAGGGGCGTGATGGGAAGGTTGTTGGCGAAGGTGCCGGTGGGTGAGTTGACGTTCACCGTTCCTGCCGGGGTTCCGCTCAGCACGAAAGAGTAGCCTACGTTGGCGGGGTAGGCCGCAGTCAGCGCGGAGGGGTTCGCATAACTGGTGCGCAGCTCATACAAATCTCCGTCGAGCGGCATAGTAGTCGCGGTGCCTCCGTTGATCGAAAACGTGGCCCCCGTCACGCTTGGAAGGTTTTCAACGGTAGCAAACGCCACGTAATCGTAGGCAGTGACGACTGAGGCACTGGTTTGACGGTTGAATTGCTCCAGAGAGGTAAAGAGCAGGCCTTGGCCGGAGGCGAAGGTGGTGGCGGCAAGGAAGGCGAGCGAGGTTAGGGCGTGTTTTTGCATAAGAGGAAGGATCGAAGTCCTGTAACGCAAAACGCGTTCCATGTTCAAGTCGTTTAAAAGAGAACCCAGCGCGCCGTTTCCCCCCCCTTCACGCGTCAACCAACGCCCTTCGACGCCACTGGGAAGAACAGCTTAAACGACGTGCCCTTGCCGACTTCGCTGTGCACTTTTAAGCCGGCTTCGTGGACGCGGAGGATGCCCCGCACGGCCGCCAGCCCGAGTCCGCGGCCCGTGAACTTGGTCGTGAAGAAAGGATCGAAGATGCGCGCCATGAGCTCGGGCGTCATGCCGCAGCCGTCATCGGTCACTTCGAGCGACACATACTCGCCGGGCGCGAGCTCGTCTTTGAGGGCGTGTTTCACAAGGTAGTCGGGCGTCACCGCCACGAGACTTGTCGTCACCGTGATCAGGCCCGGGCGATCACCGATGGCCTCGGCGGCGTTGATCGTGAGATTCGTGAGCACTTGGCGGATGTGTGCCGGATCGCCGATGAACTCGGGGAGATTCGGCGCGGTGTGCAGGCGTAGCGAAACGGCCGCACCTAGCGACGGCTGAAGCTCCCGGGCGTGTTCATTGACCAGGGCGCTGAGGTTGATCGGTTGGCTCACCGCCCGACCCTTGCCGGCGTAGGCGAGTAACTCTTTGCACAAGCCGGCGGCGCGCAGGCAGGCCCGCTCCACCGTGAGCAAGGAGTCGCGGGCGTTTTGTTGCGTGGACGTGAGATCGAGCCGGGCAAGGTTGGCGTGGCCCAAAATGCCGGTGAGCAGGTTGTTGAAATCGTGCGCCACGCCGCCGGCCAGCACGCCCAGGCCCTCCAGGCGTTGCGCTTCCAAGATACGGCGTTCGAGTTCGAGGCGGGACCGCTCCTGCGCCCGCAGCCGGGTGACGTCGGCAAACGTCGCGACGCACCCGCGCGCATTGCCGGCCTCGTCGCGCAGCGGCACCGCGTTGGCGACGATTTCGACCGAAACGCCGTCGCGACGCCGGATGGTCTCCTCGAATTCAAGGATCGGTTGATTGGTGCGTGCGGCCACCTGCATGGGCAATTCATCCGGCGTGAGGCACCGTTCGCCTTGCCACACCGAAAACGGCAGGGCCTGCACACCGGCGTCCGTGCGGCTCAGGGATACGTTTTCATCGGTGTGCGTGCCGAGCATCTCGGTCAGGCGATGATTGCTCCGCGCGTGGCTGCATGCGACGTCTTCGGCGATGGCGATGCCCATCGGCATGATATCGAACAACGCCTGTTGCTCTTCGAGGCGGCGCTTCAACTGGGTGTTAAGCCCGCGCACATCCTCTTCGGCTTGGCGGCGCTGGGCCATCTCGGCTTCGAGCCGGGTGTTGGCTGCGCTGAGTTCGGCGGTGCGTTCATGCACGCGCCGATCAAGGTCTTGGTTGAGCTGTCGCAGGGTTTCCTGGCTGGGCAGCGAAAGCGCGGCCGGGATGATGCGCACCAACGCCACGGCGGTCGCGATCGATACGGCGGCGGTCACAAATTTCAGGCTGCCCGACAACCAGTAGTGCGGTTGCCAGATGGTCCAGACTTCCAGAAGGTGAGAAGTCCCGCAGGCGATGATGAACGCGCTGAACATCGCGAACACTCCCGGGAAGGGCACGTCGCGGCGTTTACGGATAAAATAAAGCAGCGTCAGCGGGATGGAGTAGTAGGCCAGGGCGATCAAGCCGTCGGAGACACCGTGCAGCCACAGAAGCCCGGGTTGCCACAGGTAGCACTGCCCGTGAGGCATGAACGCACCGCCACAGAGTTCGTCGAGCCAGTTGCTCATGATAGAGAAGGGACGCCCCGAACAGCCGGGGGCTGTGTTTTTGTGTGTCGGGTGCCATTCGGAATGTCAAAATCTGCGGGGTCCTTTCGTTGATTAAGCTTCCGTGTTCGCCGGGAGGCAGCGGCGGTTGATGATCTGTGCAAGGATCGGTGCAGACCCGACCGCTGGTCGGGTTGGTTGCTCCCCTATTCCAGCGCCCGACCAGCGGTCGGGCCTACACCGGACTCAGTCGAGATTCACGCCTTCGACGATCAGCCGCAGGCTGTCGAGGCGCAGGCGGGCGTTTTCGATGGCGGTGCGGACTTGCAGGACTTGCTTCTTCGCGAGTTCGATTTCCTCGGGGCGCACGTTGTCGTTCAACTTGGAGAGATCGACGAGGCGTTGGAGGTCGGCGGTGAGCGTGGCGGCGGCGCGTTCGCGGGCGGTTTTTTTCAACGCCAGCGTGTGCGTCTTCGCTCGTTCACTGGCGGCTTCGACCAGGTTTTTGAGCAGCGTCGCGTTGAACCCGGGTCGCTCCAGGAAACGCGGCAGGGGAGCGTCTTCGACGTCGGCGGAGAGGCGCGAGTAGAGGACGTTTTCGGTGAGGTCTTGACCGTGGATATCGACCAGCACGCGGATGGACGTTGGTGCGAGAAACTGGTCCACGTGCCACTTGGCGTCGGCGACGGTTTCGAGCACGAAGACCGCTTCGAGGAGCAGGTTGGGTTTATCCGCTTCGAGCACGCAGAACGACGTGGTGCCGGCCGGCGAATCGACGAGCAGGTCGATCGAGTCCTGCACGAGCGGGTGGTCGGCGGAGATGAACCGGATGTCTTCGCGGGCGATGGCGCGCTTGCGGTCGTAGGTGGCGAGCATGCCGTCGCGCGGGATCGAGGGGAACCCTTCGACGTAGGCGTGGCTCGCATCGAGGTTCACGTCGCCGTCCTCGTGCTCGCTGATGCGCACGCCGAAGTGCTCGAAGAGGTCGGTGAGGATTTTTTTGAGGAACGGGTCGCCGTCGGCGGCGCGGACGCGGTCGATGACGGTCTTGGCGACGTCGCGGTTGAAGGAGTTCAACTCGAGGAGGCGGTCGCGGCCTTGCTTCATCTTGAGCTGGAGCTCGGCGCGGAACGTTTCGGTTTCGGCGATGAAGGCGTCGAGGCGGGCGCGGGGTTTTTCGGAACCACGGGCGGGACGCCCCTGCCACGTTTCAATCAGTTCGAGGAGGCGCGTGCGGAAGGCGGTGGCGTAGTCGTTGCCGCCGTGGAGCGGGGCTTCGAAGGCGTTCAGGCCAAAGTGATACCACTCGGCGACGGCGGCGTCGGCGCCGCCGGCGAGGTAGGGGACGTGGATCTTAATCGTATCGGTTTGTCCGATACGGTCGAGGCGGCCGATGCGTTGTTCGACGAGGCTGGGGTTGAGCGGGAGATCGAAAAGGACGAGGTGGTGGGCGAACTGGAAGTTGCGGCCCTCGCTGCCGATCTCGGAGCAGAGGAGCAATTGCGCGCCGGCGGGCTCGGCAAACCAAGCGGCCTGGCGGTCGCGCTGAACCAGCGGGAGCCCTTCGTGGAAGAGGCCGATGTGGAGGTTGTGCTTTTCTTTGATGGCGGCTTCGAGGGCGAGGACCTTGCGCTCGGAACGGCAGATGAGAAGGACCTTGGCGGGCGCGGTTTTCTTGAGGAAGGAGACGAGCCAGTCGAGGCGGGGGTCGTCTTTGTAGGAGTAGCGAAGGGCGGAGGCGGGGGCTGAGTCGGACGGCTCGCTGGTGTGAGAACCTGTCGCTTCGCTCGGTAGCGCCGCTACGGGGGCTGAGTTGGACTTGGTGCCGGGGAAGGCAGTGAGGGGGGCCGATTTGGCTTTGGTTTTTTTGGGGGACTTGGGCTTGCGCGCGAGTTTGGCGGGCGGCTCGTCGTCGAGGGGGGCGTCGTCGTCGGATGATTCGTCGGATGATTCTTCGGACCACTCGCTGGGGCTCGTGGCTACGTCGTCGGAGTCGGAAGGGTCGGAGTCTTCGGGGGATTCGGCGGCGAGGGCGGCTTCGGCTTCGGCGGAGAAATCGATCGAGATGGGGGCGTTGTCGATCGGGGCAGCGGCGCCTTGGGTGCGGCTGGCCAGGTGGGCGGAGGCGTCGGCGGCGGTTTCTTCCGCAAGGAGTTCGCGGGCGACGCGGGCGAGCAGGGCGGGCGGGGCGTCGGGGAGAGCAACGGGACAATACTGGCGCTTGGGGAAACCGGTCATCGCGGCGCGCGTGTTGCGGAAGACGACGCGGCCGGTGCCGTGTTGATCCAGCAACGTGCGGAGGAGGGCTTCGCGGGCACCCGGTTTGCCGGCGTCGAGCGCGGCGAGGTGGGTGGCGAGCGTCTCGGGGTCGCGGTCGAAGATCTGGCTGAGGGCGGCCTGGTCTTTGGAGGAAAGAACTCTGTTTTCGACGATCTTCTCGGCGATCTCGGCGATTTTCCCGAAATCGGCGGTTTCATCGAGGAACGTCTCGTAGTCGTCGTAGCGATGCGGGTCGAGGAGGCGGAGGCGCGCGAAGTGTCCCGCGAGGCCGAGCTGGGTGGGCGTGGCGGTGAGGAGGAGCAGGCCGGGAGCTTTGCGGGCGAGTTGCTCGACGAATTGGTAGTCGGGGCTGGCGGCCTCCGGGGTCCAGCCGAGGTGGTGGGCCTCGTCTACGATGACGAGATCCCAGCCGGCCTCGATGACTTGGGTGCGGCGGGTGGCGGCATCGGGGCCGGCGAGGTAGGCGATGCTGGCGAGGCCGAGCTGGCTGGAGAGAAACGGATTTTTGCCGGGTTCGCTGGCTTCGACGGCGAGGCAGCGGGGTTCGTCAAAGATGGTGAACCAGAAGTTAAAGCGGCGGAGGAGTTCGACGAACCACTGATGGGTGAGCGACTCGGGGACGAGCACGAGGGCGCGTTTGGCGCGGCCGGTGGCGAGAAGGCGCTGGAGGATCAAACACGCCTCGATGGTTTTGCCGAGGCCCACCTCGTCGGCGAGGAGCACGCGGGGTATTTGGCGATTGGATACCTCGTTGAGGATGTAGAACTGATGCGGGATGAGGTCGATACGGCCGCCCAGGAAGCCGCGCACCTCGGACTGGCGGAAACGGGAACGGGCCTGGAGGGCGCGCAGGCGCAGGTCGAACACCTCGGACGGGTCGGCCTGGCCGGCCATGAGGCGCTCGGCGGGCGAGGAGACGCTGGTGAGGTCGGAGATGACATCCTCGCGCACGCGCTGGCCGGCGGGGCCGACGTAGGTGAGCAGGCCGGCGGTTTCCTCGACGGAGGCGACGGTGAATTTATCGCCGGCGCGAGGGGCGACGGTTTCGCCGGCGGCGAATTGGACGCGTTTGAGGACGGGTGTGCCCCGGGCGTAGATCCGACGTTCGCGAGTGGCGGGAAATTCGACCGTGATGCGGTTGCGGTCGAGCTCCGCGACGACGCCGAGACCGAGTTCGGGTTCCCGTTCACTGAGGCAGCGTTGACCGACAAAACCAAGAGACATAGCGGAGCATCAGACGGCCCATCGGCCCTGATTTCAAATGCGATTTGCAGCGATTTTTTGGTGAGCTAATGACTATGATTCAGATGTTTACGGAATAGCATAACCTAATGGGTTATGCTTTTATCGGGGTTTGGGTGGTTACAAACGGGGATGGTTGCGGGGGCGGGCTGGTGATCTTAGGTTCTTGGCACTAGATCACCCCAATCCTCAACAAAGGTTTTGCCCAATGTCTGCGATCAAACTGCATCTCGAAATGGCCGAGGCCGACGCGCTGGAACGCTACGCCGCCTCGTTAAAAGTCCGCCCGGAGGACGTCGTCTACTGCGCCCTCAATCGGCTCATGCTCACCGCTCGCGAATCCGCCGTCCAACAGGACATCCGCGAAACCAAGAACTGGCGGCGCGACAACCTGCCGCTCTGGAGCGACTCCGCAGCGAGCGTGCACGCCTACGAAGGGAAATCCGACGACCAGCCGGTGCCGAGTCGTTATCTTTCTCCTTAGTCGGGTAGCTAGTATCGACTGAATTTTCGGATTGGCGTAGGGCCATCTTGCGTGAGGGCGGGTAGTCTTTCGGCGTGCGCACGCCCAACCGGCCTGACACAAGGTCGGGCCCTACATGCGTGAATTATTGTGGGACGGCATACTAGGGCGTGTTTCTGGAATACCTCAGGCCGTCGAACTCTGCGAGTGAGAGGGCAAGCCGGCTGGGCCGGCGTTGTCCTCGGCGGCACGACACGCTGGGTCGCCTCCATCGCGGCCTCTATGGCCAAGCTCGCTTTCCCTCTCACGCGACCTGATTTATTTCGGAAACACGCCCCAAACCGTAATCATGCAGCCGGAAGGTGAAATGCCTTGGGGCCGGTGAAACCAAAAGGTGGACGGCGATCTCCGAGCCCCGGTGAAGCCGTCCGCCGGTTGAACGCGCTCGGGGATCGCGTTCCACCTTTCATTTAACCGCACCGTTACGGCTAAACGCACGGGGGACCGCCAAGTGGACGCGGCCTCCGCGCACGGGCTGACCCATCAGTCCGCCGACCGCGCCCGGAGGTCACGGTCGGCCTTGGCGCGGTTGAGGATTTCGACGTTGAAGACGCGACCGGTGAGAGCGCGTTCACGAGCGATCCACTGAGAGCGGCGTCGCGTGCGTTTTGAGCCAGGCGATTTCCTCGGGGAAAACCGTATGGGCAGAGCCGGGGAAAATGTGCTTGGTCACGTCGGCGTTGAAGGCGGCGAGGGCGGCGGCGCTGTGCTCCACATGCTCAAGCGGGATGTGGGCGTCGGCCTCGGCGCAGGCGATGAGAACCGGTGTGCGTTGCAGATCGACGACATCGCGCGGCGGGGCAGTCGGGCCGATCAACGCACCACTGAGACCGGCCACAAACGCGTAGCGACGGGGATGACGTGTCGAATATTCCAGAGCGAGACACGCACCTTGGGAAAAGCCGGCCAAGCCGATGCGTTCGTAGGGAATCCCGGCCGCGTGCGCCTCGGCGACAAGGGTGTCGATCACCGACAGCGCGCTGGAGAGCCACGGTTCGTTTTGCGCGGGAGGCACGAGAAAGCGGTGCGGATACCAAGAGTGGTTGGCTGCCTGCGGGGCGACGTAGGCGAGTTGTGCACGACCGAAGGCCTTGGCCAGGCCGGCGATGTCTTCGGCAGAAGAGCCGCGGCCGTGGAGCAGAAGCACGACGCCGCTGGCTGTGGCGAGGGGTGCGCCGAAGCGGAGGCAGTGGGTGAATTCGTGGAGGTGCATGGTTGTGCGAAGGACTGGTGGGGTCTGGGGGTTAAATCGTTCTCTTTCTCGTTCTCGTTTTTGTTTTTTGATTCCGGATTCGGAAGGAGAGAACGAGAAAGAGAACGAGAACGAGAAAGAGTAAGACAACGAATCGGAGGGGGCGTTTTACTTTGCCGCCAGTTTCGCGGCGATCTGCGCGGTGTGGCGGCCTTGGAAGCGGGCGATGGCGAGTTCGTTGGCGGTGGGTTGGCGGCTGCCGTCGGCTCCGGCGAGGGTGCCGGCACCATAGGGCGAGCCGCCGGTGATCTCGTTCATGTTGCTCAACTCTTGTGCGGCGTAGGGCACGCCCGCCACGACCATTCCCTGGTGGAAAAGGAACGTCTGCATGCTGATGAGCGTCGTCTCGTGTCCGCCGTGTTGCGTGCCCGTCGAGACGAAGACGCCGCCGACTTTGCCCACGAGCGCGCCCTTGACCCAGAGGCCGCCGGTGGCGTCGAAGAAGGCCTGCATCTGCGCGCTGGCGCTGCCGTAGCGGGTGCCGCTGCCGAAGAGCAGGCCGTCGGCGTCGGCGAGGGTCTTGGGATCAGCGACGGGGATGTGGGCAAACGCTTTCTTGGCTTCGGTTGCCCCCATTTTTTCGAGGACGGAATCGGGAAGGGTTTCGGCGACTTGGAGCAGTTCCACGTCGGTGCCCGGAACGGAGCGCGCGCCCTCGGCAATGGCCTCGGCGAGGTGGTAAACGTGGCCGTAGATGCTGTGGAAGATGACTTTGATTTGGGTGGGCATGGTGTCGGGTGAAGGAGTGGGTGTCGGCGGTTTGAGTGTAGGAGCCTGCTTGCAGGCGATTCGGGAGGTGAACGCGGTCGTTAGTGTGTTTATCGCCTGCAAGCAGGCTCCTACATGTCAGAGTGGGAATAATACGTGTTTGTGGGCTGGTTTGAGGGCGGGCAGGAGGCTTTCGATTTGGATGCGGGCGCGCTCGAATTGACCCGGGAGACGCAGGGTGGTGCCGAGGGCGCTGACGGGTTCGTCGATGGCGAAGCCGGGGTTCGCCGTGGCGATCTCGAAGAGGATGCCGCCCGGCTCACGGTAGTAGATGGAATGAAAGTAAGTGCGGTCGCGCACGTCGGAGACCGCGTAACGGGCGACGTGCAGGCGGTTCTGCATAGCGAGCTCGGTGGCGTCGTCGGGCACGCTCCACGCGATGTGGTGAATCGTGCCGACACCGCCCGCGCCGGGAGGGGCGGACACGTCCGCAACCACGTCGATAAAGTGGCCGGAGCCACCCCCGGCGGCGGACTCGAAGCGGGCGCGGTTGCCTTCGCGTTTAACGAGACGGTAGCCCATCGTGTCGGTGAGCAGTATCTCGGTGGGCGCGGTGACACGGACGGTGAGTTCGGCGGTGTGCATGCCGCGCAACGCGTGGTCGGCCGGGACGTGAGGGTGCGCCCGCCAGCCGGTGCGCGGGTCGTCGGCCACCGCGACAATCTCGACAGGGATGCCGTCGGGATCGGCGAAGGCG
>JANODO010000236.1:0-15122 GCA_031412735.1 Rariglobus sp.
CGAGCTTGCTCGCGAAAGCGGGGAATCCGTGATCGCGAGAGGCGACGGATTCGGAATCGCGAGCAAGCTCGCTTCCCACGTCGGAGGTCAGAGGGGGATATGGCTATGCGATTAGCAACGGCCTGATCGCGTCGGCACAAAAAAGCCGCCTGCGGTGAGGCGGGCGGCTTTAAAAATCTGGAGGCGCGAGCCGGAATCGAACCGGCGGTAGAGCTTTTGCAGAGCTCGGCCTTACCACTTGGCTATCGCGCCTTGACCTGAAGAGGCGCGGAACTTGCGTGAAAAAACAACAGTCCGCAAGAACGGAAACTCAGTCGAATAAAACAGCTTCGACGTGGGTGCGAAGGGCGTTCAGTCCACGCCCGGACATCGCCCATAAATGGGCTCCTACCTCCGGGAATCAGGCGATTGAGGGCGGCCTCCGTGGCTTGGAATCGGCGATAGGCGGCGCGCCATGGCCGATTTCATAGTCGGCCAATATACTGAAATAGAAGACCGAACCCTCCCCGACGCGGCTGTCCACCGAGATCGCGCCGCCCATCCGCTCGCAGAGGCGCTTGGCGATGATCAAGCCCAGCCCCGTGCCGCCTCGGCGTCGCTTGGCCGACGTATCGACTTGGCTGAAGGGGCTAAAGAGCTGGTGCATCTTGTCGCGCGGAATGCCGATGCCGGTGTCGCGGATGCTGAATTGAAGACGGACTGCGCGGTTACGGCCGTTCTTCATGACTTCCTCGGGTGCGGCGTTGGCGGTTATCGTAACGCCGCCCCTCTCCGTAAACTTGATGGCGTTGCCGATCAAGTTGCTAAGGATCTGGCGAAGGCGGCCGTGGTCGCTGTTGACCAGCAGCGGAATGCCCGGGTCGATCACGCTGTTAAGAGTGAGCCCGGCGTCGCGTGCGCGGGGAGCGAAAAACGAACTGATTTCATCGATGCAGTCGCGTAGGGAAAAAGGCGCGTGCTCGATCTCGATTTTCCCCGCCTCAATCTTGGAAAGATCGAGTATGTCGCTGATGAGGCTCTCCAGCGTGCGTCCGCTGCTGGTGATCATGTCAACGAAGGAGCGTTGCTCGGCGGTGAGCGGCGAATCGGAGAGGAGTTTGGCGAAGCCGATCACGCCGTTGATGGGCGTGCGGATCTCGTGGCTCACGATGGCGAGGAATTCGCTTTTGGCGCGGTCGGCCGATTCGGCGGCTTCCTTGGCGGCGATCAGCGCGCACTCGGCTTCTTTTCGTGCGGTGATGTCGTGACCGACCGATTGGTATTCGATAACTTTGCCTTCCGGGTCTTTGATGGCGCGATGGGTCCAGGAATGGAGGACTGCGGTGTGGCTGCCATCGGTGGAGGTGTGCTCAAACACGGCGGCTTCGGGGAGGGGCGCGGAATGTAACTTGAGCAGGCCGGCGGTGAGCAGCAGGCAGGGTTGGCCGACGAGTTCGAGCCGTTTGCGCCCGAGGAAGCGGGCATAGGCACCGTTTACAAAGGTGAGTTGGCCTTGGTGGTTGTAGCGACAGATGAGGTCGGACTGGTCTTCGACGACCGCGCGATAGCTGGCTTCTAGTTTTTGTAACGATTGGGCCATGCGCTCGATTTTGCGGGCGAGTCCGATGACCTCGTCAGGCACCTCGTCTTGGTCCACCACTTGGGGGTCGGTATTGGTTTTGGGTGTCAGTTCCCGCAACCTTTGCATCATCGAGCGATCCCAGACGTAGCCGCCCGCGACCAGCAGCACGCAGCCGATGACCGAGAGGCACAGGATGTAATACTGAGGGGAGAGTTCTTCGCGATTGAGGACGGGCGGTATGATGATCGCTCCCAAGGCGGCCAATAACGAAAAAGCCAGGGCGAAGATCAGCACGGTTTTTCTGCGCTGGGCTGAACTCATGGGCTGCATCAATGGACCGACCGTGCAGCGTAGTCTATGCCAAACCTCCGCGGGCGCGGGCTCCGACGGGCAAGGGTAAACCGGGGGGCGCTCCCTGCCTCCCCCAACTCGGCTTCCCTTGAAGCCACCGACCGCAAAAACTCCGCTCTCGTCTGAGCCTTTTTTAGCCGATCTCGACACCGGCGGAGCCCGGGCTAAATCGTCCAATCCCAGGCTTGCAGCTCGGCGGCCTCGCGGGACTCGACGGCCTTTTCTTTTTTCCGGCGGGAGCGAATGACGAGGTTTTCGTTCCTAAAGTAGGCGATGCTGTTGGCGGGCACGGATTCGAGGATCCACACGTTGGCGCCGATGATCGAGTGGGACCCGATGTGCGTGTCGCCGCCGAGAATGGTGGCGTGAGCATAGATGGTGACGTTGTCCGCGACGTCGGGGTGGCGTTTGACGCCTTTGACCGGATTGCCGTCGCCGTCCACCTCGAAGGACTTCGCGCCGAGGGTGACGCCTTGGTAGATTTTGACGTGGTTGCCGATGCGGGCGGTCTCGCCGATGACCACACCGGTGCAATGGTCGATAAAGAAATGTGTGCCGATCTGCGCGCCCGGGTGGATATCGGTGCCGGTGCGTTCATGGGCATACTCGGTCAACATGCGCGGGAGAATGGGCACGCCGAGTTTGTAGAGTTCGTGGGCGATACGCTGGAGCGAGATCACCAAGACGCACGGGTAGGCGAGGATGATTTCCTCGATGCTGCGGGCGGCGGGGTCGCCGGTGTAGGCGGCCTGCACGTCGGTCTGAATGATCTGACGGACGGCGGGGAGGCGCCCCAATAGCTGCATGGCGAGCGCGGCGGCTCGGCTCGCGGGCTCGGGGTCGCGTGCGTGGCGGAGTGATTTTTCGATAGTATCCGCGAGGCTGGCTTGGATTTCGCGCAGCCGTGTAGCGGTGAACGCGGGAACATCGTTTTTCGACAAGGACTTCAGCTCGAAGAAGCCGGGAAAAAGCAGGTGCATGAAGTCGGATGCGAGCCGGTTGACCGCTTCATCGGAGGGGAGGTTGATCCCGTCAAGGTGGTTGATGCCACCCTCGGTTTCATAGGAGGCGAGAAGCGCTTTCGTGATGTCGTCCAACGTCATGGAAGGCGGGACACTCCACCTGAGCGGCGACCGGGTCAAATCCAGACACGGATCCTTCGCGAGGCTTGCCGGGGGAGCGCGGTTGCCGTTAGTGCTAATGAATCCATGGCCCTGCTTGCCCAAGGCATCGACTATTTCGGAGCGGACGGCTTCCCCGTGACCGCGAGGCGCGTGCGCACGGAGCCGGGCGGACGCCCCTCGCATGCGAACGACGTCACCGCGGTCGATCACTACCATGATTTCTGCGAACTGGTGCTGGTCTTAAGCGGGAGGGGACGGCACGTGCTGGCGGGCGAGTCGTTTCCCGTGTCCGCCGGCAACGTATTCGTCGTGCAAGGACAACAGGTGCATAGCTTCCGCGATCGCGACGGACTGGTGCTGGTGAACGTCATGTATGATCCGCTCCGCCTGCCTTTGCCGGCCGGTTTATTACGCCGGCTGCCGGGTTACAGCGCGTTGTTTATGCTCGAGCCGACGTTCCGCAGCGCGCACCAGTTTTCCAGCCGGCTCCAGCTGGATCGCGAAGCTCTCGGTGCCGCCGAGGCATTGGCCGAACGCATTGAGCAGGAGTCGTCCGACGGGCGGCCGGGATACGAGGCGGTTCTGCTCGGCCTGATGGTCGAACTGATGGTTTTTCTCTCGCGTCGCTATGGGGAAAGCGACGTGCGTGAAAGCCGCGCGCTCCTCGAAATGGGCAAGCTCATCAGCACGCTCGAACAGCGCTTCAGCGAGCCGTGGACCCTGGAGCAGATGGCCCGGCTAGCGCATCTGTCGCGCACGAGTTTGCTGCGAATTTTCCGCCAGGCGACGGGCAAGTCGCCGATCGATTACCTCATCGGCCTGCGCATCGAGGCGGCCAAGCGCCTACTGCGGCAGAGCGAGCTCACCATGACGGATATCGCGCTCGAAACCGGGTTTGGGGACAGCAACTACTTCGCCCGCCAGTTTCGCCTCGTCACCGGGCGGACCCCCACGGCGTTTCGCCGCAGCGGGCGCATCTGAGCGCTGTCCTTTTGTGCTAATCAAACCGAAATAATGGTCTTTTTGTGAAGGCGACAGGCAGTGCCTTTGTGGTAAGGTCATGTTCCCAACCCCCCGCCATGCTCCTCCTTGGACTCGATCTCGGCAGCTCTGCTGTCAAAGCCTCGCTTCTCGATGCCGCCACCGGCCGCATTGTTTCCGCCGCGCAATCGCCGCAGCACGAAATGCCCATCTCCGCTCCGCGTCCCGGCTGGGCCGAGCAGGATCCGGCGATGTGGTGGGAGCACACCGCGCTCGCCATCCGGGCCGCTTGCGCTGGGCAAGACGCCTCCCAAATCGCCGCCATCGGCATTTCCTATCAGATGCACGGTCTCGTCACGCTCGACGAGCGCGGCCAACCCGTCCGCCCCGCCATCATTTGGTGCGACAGCCGCGCCGTTGAAATCGGTGCGCAGGCCTTCGCCGAACTCGGTGCCGACACCTGCCTCGGTCGTCTCCTCAATTCTCCCGGTAACTTCACCGCCTCGAAACTCCGCTGGGTTCAGCAAAACGAACCCGCGAATTTCAGCCGCATCAAGAAGATCATGCTGCCGGGCGATTACCTCGCCCTGCGCCTGACCGGCGAAGCGCAGACGACTGCCTCCGGTCTCTCCGAGGGCACGCTCTGGGATTTTTCCCGCAACTCGCCCGCCTACTTCTTGCTCAAACAGTGGGACCTCGACGCCGGCCTGCTGCCCGCGCTCACGCCGACTTTCGGCAAACAAGCCGGCGTGCTTGCCTCCGTCGCCGCCGACCTCGGCTTGCCCGCTGGCATCCCCGTCGCCTACCGCGCCGGTGACCAGCCCAACAACGCCTTTTCGCTCAACGTCCTCAACCCCGGCGAAATCGCCGCGACCGGCGGCACTTCGGGTGTCGTCTACGGCGTGACCGATCAGCTCGCCTACGACCCGCAGAGCCGCGTCAACGGGTTTGCCCACGTCAACCATACCGCGACCGATCCACGCATCGGCGTCCTCCTCTGCATCAACGGCACCGGCATTCTCTACGCGTGGCTCCGCCGCACGCTCGGCGGCACTCTCTCGTATCCTGAGCTCAACGCGCTCGCCGCCGCCGCGCCCGCTGGCAGCGAGGGGTTGTCCGTGCTGCCGTTCGGCAATGGCGCCGAACGCATGCTCGGCAACCGCCGCATCGGCTCGCAGTGGAGCGGGCTCGACTTCTTGCGCCACACGCCCGGCCACCTCGCCCGCGCCGCGCAGGAGGGCATCGCGTTTTCGTTCAGCCACGGCATCGCCGGTATGAAGGCCACCGGCCTGACGCCTGCAAAGATCCGCGCCGGCGATGCGAATCTCTTTAAGAGCGCCGTCTTCCGCGACACGCTCGCCGCCACGCTGGGCGTGAGTATCGAGCTGGTCCGCACGGACGGTGCCGCCGGTGCCGCTCGCGGTGCCGGGCTCGGCGCAGGTCTTTACGCCAAGCCCGCCGACGCCTTCACCGGCCTCGAAGTCATCGAAACGATCCATCCTAACCCCGCGCTCGTCGGCCCCTGCCAGGAAGCCGCCGCCCGCTGGGAGTCCGCGCTCGCGAAAGCCCTCTCCTGAGTTTTTGCCCACGAAACACACGAAAGCACACGAAAAGAAAACAGCGCCCACGCTGGCGTTTTAGGCCCCCCGGCTTTCGTGTTTTTTCGTGTGTTTCGTGGGCAACTCCTCCGAAATTTTCCGTCAGAATCCAAACCTACCATGCCCACAAAACTCACCACCGGTTCCAAGACCTACTTCCCCTCCATCGGCCGCATCGCCTACGAAGGCATCGAGAGCACCAACCCGCTCGCGTTCCGCTACTACGACGCCAACCGCGTCGTCGCCGGCCGCTCCCTCGAAAGCTGGCTGCGCTACGCCGTTTCCTACTGGCACAGCTTCTGTGGCAACGGCGGCGATCCGTTCGGCGCGCCGCCCCGCCCCATGCCCTGGCTCACCTCCGCCGACCCGGTTCAGCGCGCCAAGGACAAGGCCGACGCCGCCTTCGAGTTCATCACCAAAATCGGTGCTCCCTACTACTGCTTCCATGACACCGACATCGTGGACGAAGCCGACACCACGCTCGCCGAGTTCGAGAAACGCATGGGTGCCATCGTTCCGTATCTGAAAGAAAAACAGGACGCCTCCGGCGTGAAACTTCTCTGGGGCACCGCCAACCTCTTCAGCAATCCGCGCTTCATGAACGGCGCGTCCACCAACCCCGAGTTCGGCATTCTCGCCCGCGCCGGCGGCCAACTCAAAGGCGCGATCGACGCCACCATCGCCCTCGGCGGCGAAGGCTACGTGTTCTGGGGCGGTCGCGAAGGCTACCTCTCGCTGCTCAACACCGACATGAAGCGCGAACGCGACCACCTCGGCCGCTTCCTCACCATCGCCCGCGACTACGCGCGCGCCCAAGGTTTCAAGGGCAAGTTCTTCATCGAGCCCAAGCCCTGCGAGCCCAGCAAGCACCAGTATGACTTCGACGCCGCGACCGTCATCGGTTTCCTGCGCGAGTTCAACCTGCTCGGCGACTTCGCCCTCAACATCGAGGTCAACCACGCCACGCTCGCCGGCCACACCTTCCCGCACGAGTTGCAGGTCTCCGCTGACGCCGGCCTGCTCGGCAGCGTCGATGCCAATCGCGGCGACGTGCAGAACGGCTGGGACACCGACCAGTTCCCCATCGATCCGCTTGAGCTCACCGAAGCCATGATGGTTATCATCAAGGCCGGCGGTTTCACCCACGGCGGCGTCAACTTCGACGCCAAGATCCGCCGCAACTCGACGGACCTCGACGACCTCTTCATCGCCCACGTGCAGGGCATGGATGCCTTTGCCCGCGCCGCCATCGCCGCGGAGAAGGTCCTCACCAAGTCCGAGATCCCCGGCCTCGTGAAAGCCCGCTACGCCTCCTTCGACGGCGGCAGCGGCAAGGCTTACGAAGACGGCAAGCTCACGCTCGCCGACCTGCACAAGATCGCGCATGAGCAGGGCGAAATCACCCCGAAGAGCGGCAAGCAGGAGCTCTACGAGAGCATCCTCCTCCGCCACATCTGATCCGCTCCAAAGGTAGGGCGCGGACTCCGCTCCGCGCCAGACCCAAGGCGGTGAATCGAAGGCGGTGAGCGGAGTCACCGCCCTACCTTTAAACCGCCAGCCCGCACCGTTACTGGTGCGGGTTTTTTATTGGATACAGGTAGGCACCGGGTTTCCGAACTGGAGCCGGGACCTCCCGGTCCCGGTTTCCCGGAACGGGGTCGGGAGACCCCGTCTCCATCTCTCAGGCGGATAACGGAGGTCACGGTCCACCCCGGAAGGCCCTCGTTTTATTCGGGCGGTATAAAGCTGCATTGCCTCCCGCGCGCACCGACCTACGGTCCGAGCCTTTCCTCCATGCCAACCCAGTTCCGCCCCTGCATTGACCTCCACGACGGTAAAGTGAAGCAGATCGTGGGCGGGTCGTTGCGCGACGACGGAGCCGGTCTGCGCGAGAACTTTGTGAGCGAGGAAAGCGCGGCTTCGTTTGCCGCGCGTTACCGGGTCGATGGCCTCGCCGGCGGGCATGTCATCAAGCTCGGTCAGGGCAACGACGACGCGGCGCGTGAGGCCCTGGCGGCATTCCCGGGCGGGCTCCACATCGGCGGCGGCATCACCGCCGACAACGCCGAGACCTGGCTCCACCACGGCGCCAGCCACGTCATCGTGACCTCGTGGCTCTTCGATGCCACCGGCCACTTTTTAGACGAACGCCTCGACACGTTAAAACGCCGCGTGGGTGCCGATCGCCTCGTGCTCGACCTGAGCTGCCGTCGCACCGCGACCGGCTGGACCGTGGCGATGAATCGCTGGCAGACGTTGACCGATCTGCACGTGACGCCCGCGACGCTGGATCGCCTGGCGGGCAGTTGCGCGGAGTTCCTTATCCACGCCGCCGATGTCGAAGGGTTGTGCGGCGGCATCGACGCCGAGTTGGTCGCGGTGCTTGGCGGGTGGGGCAAGATTCCGATGACCTACGCCGGCGGAGTCGCCACGATGGACGATGTTTTTAAAGTCGAGCAGGCCAGCAGCGGAAAACTAGATCTCACCGTAGGCAGCGCGCTGGATATTTTCGGTGGCCGCGACGTGCGCTACGCCGACCTGGTGGCCTGGAATCACCGCGTCGCGTAGGGGCGGTGGCTCGATATGGAGTGCGGCGAGCTCTCGCCGCTTTCGACGGGGCGACCCGGCGCCCCGCTCCCACGAGTAACGATCTGTGTGTGAAGGCGTGAGGAGACTACGTGGGGAGGGCGACGTGGCAGGCCCCGTCGTCGAAAGCGGCGAGAGCTCGCCGCACTCCAAACTCACACTCAGCACCGTTCTCTCAACTCACACTTTCTCCACTTGCCCGGAATTGGCCGCACGGCCCAACGCGTCAAGCAGGCGCACGCCGTTAATCGTCGATTCGGCGTCGTGCATAACCGCGCCCGGTAACCCGCGCACCGCCGCATGAAACGCCTCCCAACCATACCAACCGGCGAAGTCGCCCGGGGTCGTCACAATGCGCTCAGGCGCCTTCCCGGGGCGCTGCAACTCCGCCACCGCGTGGTCCTGGCTCATGTCGGTGTTCCCGGTGCGCACCATCCAGCGGCGGATCGTGCCGCGTTCGCAGGCCAGCACCACTTCGTCGCGGTAGGCTTGGCCGTCACTGATGCAAAACGACGCGAAGATATTCGCCAGCGCGCCGCCTTCGTAGGCGATGCTGATCTGGGCGTTGTCCGGCGTGGGCCGGCCGGTGCGCAGGCGTGAGTGTTGCACGTGCACTTCCACCGGACGCCCCGGGATCCCGGCGAAATCACTGAAGAAATAAACGCCCAACCGGAAGAGCGGCCCCGCCGGGCAGCGCAACGGGTCGTCGCGCCACGAGCCGTCGGCTTGCTCCGCGTAGTCGGCCCAGGTCCGTGCATGCAGCGACACCGGGCGCCCGAGGTCGGCCTCGGCCAGCCAGCGGCGGATGTGGCGGAGATCCGTCGGCGGCACCGGCGCCGGGGAGTTCAGGTGCAACGCGCGGCCGTTGCGCTTGGCGGCCGCAAAGGCCCGCTCGGCCTCGGCCGGCACCAACTCAAAGGGCTTGGTCGTCATGACGTGTTTGCCCGCGTCCAGAATGCGTTCCAGCAGGCGCCCGCGCCCGGCCGGCCCGGTGAACACGCCCACGGCTTCGACCGTAGGGTCGGCCAGCACGGCGTCCAGGCCGTCGTAGACCGGCACGCCCAGGCGGTTGGCCAGCGTGGCGGCCGCAGCGGTATTCAGATCGCAGATACCCGAGACCCGCACCGGGCCGCCGGCCGACAAGTTTTGCGCGATCAGGGCGCCGAAATTGGCGCCGACCACGACCAGGCCTACGGGTCGGGTGGCGGTGCCGGCGTTCGCAGGCGTGTTAAGAGGCGGTGTGGCAACGAGAGCGGCGTTCATGAGAAAAGAGGGTTGTAATCAAACCAGTTGAAGCGAGCGGCCTGGGCGGAGCCGGCGGCTCCGCGGGCGGTGGCGTAGACGCCGAGCATCACGCCGTTGTAGCCGCCCGTGACTTCGGTGCAGAGGTAGCGGACCTCCCCCGAGGCGAGCCACTGGGGCGGCACGCCGGGCGCGGTGATGAGCCCCAGCTGGTAGTGGGTGCGGTCGCCGGCGAGGGTGAGGGTCACGGGGCCTTCGCCCAGCGCCAGTCGGGCCACTTCGGCCGTGAGCGTGCCGATGCGACGCTGCACGATCGCGGCCCGGCCGCCGTCGCGCTGGGTCACGGCGATTTCGTAGTGATGCTGGTGATCCATCATCACGATCAAGCCGGCCTCTTCGTTCGCGGCCGCCGGTGAGAAGTCGAGCTGCGTCGAGGCGGTAAACTCGAAGTGACGTTGCCGGCGCAGCACACCGGCAAAGCTCGCGAGGTCATCGGGCGAGGGCGCGAGGCAGCGCAACGTGAGCGCGCCGGGTTGCGCGGTGAGCGACCACGCCGCCGGGTCGGGCAGGCGGGCAAAGACCCAGTCGTGCCCCAGGGCGGGCGCGTCGAAATCGTCGCGGGTCGCCGCCTCCGGCCACGGGTGCGCCGGCAGCCCGGTGTCGCCCGAGGCCGAGCGGGCGAGGGGGAGTCCTTCGTTGACGACCGGCCAGCCGTCGTCGGTCCAGGTAACGGGCGCGAGGTAGGTTTCGCGGCCGAGCGGGTGCAGCCCGTGCTCGGCATAACGGTAGCCGAGGAACACCGCCCACCAGCGGCCGTTCTGGTCTTCCACGAAATCCGCGTGACCGGTTGCCTGCACCGGGCTCATCAGGCTGCGATGGGTGAGGATCGGGTTGTGCGGGCAGTTTTCAAACGGGCCGTAGGGCTCGCGGCTGCGGGAGACCGTCACCATGTGGCACTCCGCCGTGCCGCCTTCGGCCATCATCAGATAATAAAATTCGCCTCGGCGGAAGAGGTGCGGTGCCTCGGGGTAGGAGCCGCCCGTGCCCGGCCAGATGAAACGGGTGGGGGAGAGTTGCTCGCCGGTGAGCGGGTTGATCTCGCATTGATACGCGCCGCGCACCGGAGCCCAGCCCGTGCCGTTGGAGGTGAAGATGCAGCGACCGTCCGCCTCGAAATGCAGCGAGGGGTCGATGCCGCCTTGCGCGAGCCGCACGGGCTCCGACCACGGCCCGTTGATATCGGTCGTGTGCACGAGGAAGTTACCCACCTCGGGCATAAACGTCGTGATCATGTAGAACCGCCCGTCGTGGTGGCGCAGGGTCGGGGCGTAGATCCCGTCGGAAGGCTTGATACCGGCCTTGAGCGGGAGTTGCGACGGGCGCGTGAGCACGTGGCCGAGCTGACGCCAGTTGCGCAGATCCCGGCTGTGCCAGAGGGGCACCCCGGGGAAATATTCAAAGCTGCTGTTGACGAGGTAAAAATCCTCGCCGACGCGGCAGATTGACGGGTCTGGGTAAAATCCGGGCAGAATAGGATTGGCAGCGGACATGATTTGAGAGAGTGGGGCGGGGCTACAGCGACTAGAGGCTAAGCGCTAGGAGCGTGTTCCCAGGAGCGAGAGGCCCGTTGCTAGAGCCTGGAAACGAGCTCCCGGGAAACGGAGCGAGTGGTGGCGCCGATTTTGAGGCGCGCCGGCACGAGAATGGCGCGTCGCGATTCACCCGGGCATTCGAGTCGATTGATCAGGCGGCGCACCGCGGCGGCTCCCAATTCCTCATCCACCACGTCGGTGGTCGTGATGTTGGGCAGATCGTTAGCATGGGGATACGACGCGCCGTGAAAAGTAACCAGCGCCATATCTTCGGGGAGGCGCACCCCGGAGATCAGCAATTGACGGCAGAGAGTTTGTCCCGTCATTGAGCTGGAGCACACCCAAGCGTCCACGCCCTTGGCCAGCCGCGACCGCACCTGATCCAAGGCCGGTCGGCAGGCGAACTCGGCTGCCGACAGGGCCGCCGGCAGGTCGATGCGCACAACATTGAGCGGGTCGATATCCAGGTTGAGCCGCGTAAGCGCCTCGATGTAGGCGGCGTAACGGGAACTCGACCAAGACACCTCGGGGCACAGACCAAAGAAACCAATCCGCCGATGGCCGGTGGAGTGGAGGTGGTTGATCAACTCCGCCATGCCCCGGCGGTCGTCGATACCGATCAAGTCGATGTTGGACCCCGGATAGTCATGGACGATGGAGACCGTGGGTGACTTCAGGCAGATCTCGGCGGCGATTTCATCGGGCCAGCGGTGCAACAGGATGATGCCCTTGACCAGACCGGAGCGGAATGACGCCGGGGCGGTGCGCGCTTCGAGGACGCTGGCGCATTGATCGACGGGGACCAGATGGGTGAGGATGGCGACGTTGAAAGCGACGGCGGCCCCGCTCATGCCTGCCATGAAACGCTGGTCGATGTGTGGGGAGGAGCTCTGCGACAGGGCGAGCACGTGTTGCGGAGCGCTGGGCGAACTCCCGCGGTCGGGCGCGGTGGGGCCACCCCGCAACGTGTAGCCCATCTGATGGGCGAGGGCGGCGACTTGGGCGCGGGTCTCATCATGGATGCCATCCATTCCGCGAAGGGCGCGTGAGACGGTCGAAATCGAAACACCCAATCGCTCGGCGATGGTGGCGAGATTAATGCGCGTGGATTTGGGGCGGGACATGGCGGGGTAACCGAATCGTTACCGTATGATGCGCAAAAACCAAGATTAAATTGCTATATTTTGCGCAAACAAGGCGGAATATGTTCTTGGAATTTGCGAGAAAATGGCGAAGCTGAACTCACGAGCAAGGCGCGGAATTCACCCCAAGCCGGCTCGCGAGACACCCTAGAACCGCCCCTGTATTCAAAATTTGATTATGAGAAAATCCACCCACACCCCCTCCGCCTCGGCGTATTCGCGTAAGTCTTACAAAGCCTCCGCCACCCTCCTCGCCGCCCTCGTCGCCTCAGGCTTGGCGACCGCGGGTCGGGCCGCCACCAACCCGTGGATAGGCGACACCGACAATATTTTCACCAACAACCTCAATTGGACCGGTGATTCTCTCCCGAACTTCGGCACGGACATCATGCGCTTTGACGGTGCCGGCACCCAGGGCATTAGCACGATCACTGGGGTTACCTTGACGATGACCAACACCAACAACGTCGCCGGAACAAACCTCTCGCAAATTCTGTTTACTAGTTCGACTCCCGCTCTGACGCTCTCCGGTGGCACCATTACGTTGGGCGCGTCCACCGCTCCCACTCCTAACACGTTCAATAACGCAATTGTCCTTAGCTCCGGTTCTACGGTCACTCAGACCATTGGCAGCAACATCGTGATCGATGACGGCAAGGCTTACACCGCTTCGTTTGTAAATGCATCGAATTCTGGCACCGGTGCGGTGCTCGCATTCACCGGAAATATTAGCGGCGGCACCGGCGGAACGGCGGGAGTAATTTCATTGGGCTTCGGCAACACGGGCTCACACAACGGCGACTATTCTGTAAGCGGGAACATTACTGCCGGTGGTTCTACGGGCATCAATATCACCAAACGTGGCACGGGTGTTCTCACTCTAACAGGGACCAACACTCTTGGTAACGGAACGGCGGCGGGTTTGGCACAGAGCGAGGCCGGAACGATCCGGATCAACGGTGGAACCACGACTGTAAATAATGTCATCGGCACTGGTAATGCTCTAGGAGGAAACAATGTGGCATCCACTCTCCAAATCAGCAGTGGTATCCTAAATGTTAATGAAGCCCGCAGCATAAGAACCAATTTACTGGTGGACGGCGGCACGTTTAACATTGGCACTGTCGGCTCGGGCGGACGCCTTAGTCTTGAAACGGGTCGCACGTTTACGATGTCGTCGGGCGCGATTAACTTTAACTCAACGACCGGCGGTTTCGGCGTCCGTTTCGGCGGTGACAGTGGCGCGGCTGCGGCAGGGTTTGCATTTGCCGGCACTCAATCTGGCGGCACATTCACGGTAAATGGCTTGGGCGGACAAGATACGACGTTCCAGCTCGGCAACACTTCAGCCGCGACGACCACGACGTATGCTTTATCCGGCGGCACTTTGGATATTAAGGGCACCAACAACACCAATGGTCATCTCACCATCGGTGCAGCCACTGCCGCAAACACGGGTAACACAACGTTCACGCTTTCTGGCACCGGCAAGTTGATTGTCCGTTCCACGGCTGCTGGACTCGGCATCAATGGTAGAAACACGGATGGAGTGCAGAACTTCGATTTCAACGGCGGCATTCTTGTCGCGGGTGAGATCACCACGGCTGAACTTCGTCGCACCGGTGACGGCGTTAAGGGCACTTTCACTCAAGCGGGCGGCACGTTCGCTGCCGGTGACGTCGGGTCCACGGGTCTCAGCACCATTACGGGTTCCTTTAATCAAACCGGTGGCACCATGTCTTTTGATTTGGGCGGCACCGTTGCCTCCACTGCATTCCAGGATGGTGGAGCGGGTTTCTTTGACAACGTATTGGTGACCTCAAACCTAGGCCTCAACGGCGGCGTCTTCCGCGTAAACCTGGTCAACAACTTCACGCCCACGAATGGCGCTACGTTCAAGATCGTTGACGTGACTGGCACATCGTCCTTCGGCGGCAGCTTTGCGGCTCTCTCCACGGGCACCCTCAGCATCGATGCCTATCTCGGCAACGACATCGTGGGCAGTTTTACCCTCGACGACGTTACCAACGACCTCGTCTTGTCGAACTACACCGCCTCCGCCATCCCCGAGCCGTCCACCTACGCCGCGCTGGCGGGTCTCGGTGTCTTGGGCCTCGCCGCCCTGCGCCGTCGCCGGTCGGTCTAAATAGAGGTTTTAAGAATCCTACCTCTCAGCCGCCGAGCTCTCCGAAGCCCGGCGGCTTTTTTGTGTCCGTGGCCCCGATCCGAAGGCCCCGATCCGAAGGGGCTCCGATCCAAAGGGGTGGCCCCGGGCTCTTTTAGTTTCGCCACTGGGGACCCCGACCAGCGGTCGGGGCTACATTTCAGGCGGTGTGACGGCGGTAAGTGACTAAGTAGCGCTGGCTGCCGGGGGCGGTTTTGAACTCCTCGGGTGCCGAGCCGTCGAGGGCGTAACAGACGCGAAGGCGATCTCCGACGAGCTGATAAATTGCCGAGACGACGCGTCCGTCATGCGGGCGCCCGATCCGAAGGGGTCAGGGCGCTAGATGCTAGATTTTGATTAGAGTGAAGGGAGCGGAAGGCAGGTTGAGGGAAATCGCTAGGAAACTGAGGATTCAGTATGAGGGAGCGATTTACCACGTGATCAATCTCGGGAACTATCGGCGCGATTTATTTGAGTCTTTCGGCAGCGACGCGAACCGAAGGGGTCAATGCGATTTTTGTTGGTTTATTAGCCGGGGATGACTCGGATAAAAAATACAACGCTGGTGCGTAATCATCCTGACGCTCAATAACTAACAAAAAACGCATTGACCCCTTAGATTTCTTGCTCGGGGGAAGTCGGGGAAGACTGGTGAGATAAACCGGCCCTTATACGGATTGTCGGTTCGATCCGGGGAGATAGGTAACACTTTATCCGGGGGCCGAACAGAGTATTACCTTTCTCCCCGGATCCAACCGTCAAGAGCCGACGCGTCGGCACT
>JANODO010000237.1:0-21618 GCA_031412735.1 Rariglobus sp.
GGATCGGAATCGCGAGCAAGCTCGCTTCCCACGTCACTTCATTTGCGGCGGCGTGTCGTCGGGCGGGGTGAGGTCGATGGGCGCTTGTGAGCGAGCCTGGAAAGTGCGCCAGTGTTCAGCGGCCTGCTCCATGCGGGTGACGGAACGGAGTTCGGTTTCGCCCGCAAAAATAATGAACAGAAACAGCAGGAGGCCGAGATAATGGCCGTTGAAAACCAGATAGGTTGCGCCGGCGAGCGCCACGACCTTGCCCGCGCCGACCGCAATCTGAGTCGCGCGCAGGTAGGGCAGTTTCATGGCGAGCAAAGCCCGGAAAACCCGGCCTCCGTCCATTGGGAAAGCGGGGATGAGGTTAAAGACGCCCATCACCAGATTAACGATCACGAGATGTCGGCCGAGCTCCGCGAACGTGAGTTCGACATAACGCGGATCCCAATTGGTCGGGAAGCGCACCACCGTCATGAGCAGCCCGACAATCACGTAATTCACCGCGGGTCCCGCCAGTGCGATGATGATCTCCTCCCGGGGGCGACGCGGAATCGATTCCATCTCGGCCATGCCACCGATGGGCAGCAAAAGAATGCGAGGCACGCGCACTCCAAAACGCCGCGCTGCGGCGGCGTGCCCGAGTTCGTGCAGGGTTACGCACGCGAAGAGCGTCAGGATGAGTGACAGGCTCCACGCCGCGCCCCACCAAGCGGCGGCCGTCCAGCCCTCCCACGCCACATAGGCGAGGAGCAGGAAAAAACTAACGTGCACCGAGAGTTGGATACCTCGTATGCGGAACAAGTTCATCGACCAGCGAAGCATTGAAGCCGTAACCAATACGGGTTTCCGGATAATCGCGAGTCCTACAACCATCGGCGATCACGGACCGGCGAGGCCGGCGTGGCCGACGGCACCCGGACGGAGTCTGGGACTTAATTCTGCTTTCTTGAACCGACCGAAGGACCGATTTTCCGTAGGTAGGCTGCCTGCTGGCAGGCGCGGTTCGGAGCGCGAGCGAGCTCGCTGCCTACGCAGGGAAATCAGAACCCTAACCGTCGAATGCCCGACCTAACTTATTCCAGAAACACGCCCCGGGGCGGCGATGGGCTTGTCAGGCGTCCTCAAGTTGCTCCCAATGGGCCCATGCCTAATCCTGCGTTGATCAACCCGCCGACCATCCTCGTCATCGATGACGACGCCGAAGTGCGCTACTCTCTGGGGCGGGTGCTTTCTTCGAAAAAATACCAGGTCGTTGAAGCGGCGAGCGGCGAGCTGGGCGTGGCCGCCGTGAAAAAGGGTCCGCACCCCGATCTCATTTTCCTGGATATCCGCATGAGCGGCATGAGCGGCATCGAGGCGCTCCAGCACATCCGTTCCGTCAACCCGAAGCAGTTGGTCGTGTTGATGACGGCGTTCGGCACGGCGCAGACCGCGATCGAGGCGATGAAATACGGCGCGTTCGACTACATCATGAAGCCCTTCGACCCGGCGAAGGTGCTCATGATCGCGGAGAACGCGTTGAAGGCCCACGCCGACATGCGCGCGGTCGTCGATTACAAGCCGACCATCAACAGCGACGACTACAAGGAAGGCATCGTCGGCTCGTCGCCCGTCATGCAGGACGTGTTCAAAGTCATCGGTCAGGTGACGGCGAGCGACGTAACCGTGATGATCACCGGCGAGAGCGGCACGGGAAAGGAGCTGGTCGCGCGAGGGATTTGGAAACACTCGCACCGCGCGGCCAAGCCGTTCATCGCGGTCAACTGCGCGGCTATCCCGGATAATCTCATCGAGAGCGAGTTGTTCGGTCACGAGAAAGGCTCGTTCACCGGTGCGACCGGTCAGCGCCTCGGCAAGTTTGAGCTGTGCGATGGCGGCACGATTTTCCTCGATGAAATCGGTGACATGGCGCTCGCGACGCAGACGAAAATTTTGCGCGTGCTCCAGCAGGGCGAGATTCAGCGCGTAGGCGGCACCGAGACCATCAAGGTCGATGTGCGCATCCTCGCGGCGACCAACAAGGACCTCGAAGAGATGGTGAAGGCGAAGACCTTCCGCGAAGACCTTTATTACCGGCTCAACGTGGTG
Organism: Rariglobus sp.; assembly: GCA_031412735.1. Lineage (GTDB taxonomy): Bacteria > Verrucomicrobiota > Verrucomicrobiia > Opitutales > Opitutaceae > Rariglobus. The sequence goes on from JANODO010000237.1 coordinate 2,077, forward strand.
CGCATCCGCATGCCGGCGTTGCGCGAACGCGTGGACGACGTGCCGCAGATTGTGGATTTCTGCCTGCAAAATCTCGTGAAGCAGAAGAAGGCGCGCACCAGCAAGGTGTCGCCCGAAGCGATGTCGGTGCTCACGCGTTTCCGCTGGCCGGGCAACGTGCGCGAGTTGGAAAACGTGATCTATCGCAGTGCGGTGATTGCGCAGGGAGACACGATTTTGTTAAAGGATCTGCCGATTGAGGTTCGGGAGGCGGCCGGGGTGGTGACGACCTTCCCTTCGCCTACGCCGGCGGGAAGTTCGACACCCTTCGAGGTGGCGCGCACCACAGCGTCCGAGCATGCGGCGCTGGCGGCGGCTCAAGTGGTGGCCGAGAGCATCGCTTCGGGTGAACCGTCGCTCACCGTGGCGCAGGCGTTGGATTTCCTGCACGTGCAGTTGGGGCGGCTGCCGGAGCCGATCTTGGAGCGCCTGGAGCGCGAGATGATCGTGCGCGTGCTCACCGCGATGGAAGGGAATTTATTGAAGGCCTCCGAGAAACTCGGCATGACGCGGGCGACCTTGCGCAAGCGGGTCGACGAGCTCGGGCTGAAGATTTGAGAGTATCCGGTGTGGAGTGCGGCGAGCTCTCGCCGCTTTTGACGGGTCGCCGGGGCGACCCGCCTCCGTGAACGACCCGAGGCGATGTGGCAGGCTCCATCGTCCAAAGCGGCGGGGGCTCGCCGCACTCCATATCGGCATGAAAAAAGCGGCTCCGAAGAGAGCCGCCTTTTCTTAACCGTGGATCGACTGGCCGGATCAGAGCGAGCGCACGACGTAGTCGATTGACGCGGCCTCGGGAACGGTGAGGGGCTTGCTATCTTCGGTGATGAAGAGGGCCAGCAAGGCGGCCACGGTGCCACCGGCGAGGATCAGCCCAATAAAGAACAGGATGGTGCAGAAAAGTTTATCCCACTTCAGGTGCATGAAGATAAAGATAACCAGGAGAAACTTTACCACCGAAAGGGTCAGCAGGCTGGTAACGATCAGCCACTTGGCCAACGGGATGTAGATCAAGACGATTTCCACACCGGTGATGATAGCGAGGATCATCGCCAGCTGCACAAAGATATGGAACTTGCTGGCTTCTTGGTGGCCGTGGCCGGAGGCATCGACGGCGGAATGGGTGGAGGCGCTCATGGGAGGAGGATCAGAGGTATTCGAGCAAGTAGACGACCGTGAAAATCACGATCCAGACGATGTCAACGAAGTGCCAGTAAAGGCCCATGGCTTCGACGTCGACGGCGTTGGCCTCGCCGAACTCAGCGGCCTTTGATTCGCGGCCGAGGAACACCAGACCGGCCAGACCGACGGCGGTTACGATGATGGCGATCAGGTCGTGCTGAATGAACGTGGACAGCATTTGCGCCGTCGCGCCGTGCTCCTGGATGGCGTGAACGCCTCCGAGAAGGGCCTTGATCGACGCGACCGTGACGACGGCAAACACGCCGAGGTGGACGAAGGATTTGAGAATCCAAGGACTACCGTCCGCCGGCTTGAAGGTGCGGATATACATGAGCACGAGCCAGAGAACGCCGATGGCGACGTGCACGCCGTGCGTGCCGGTGAGCGTGTAGAACGTCGAGCCGAACATGCTGCTACTGAGCGTCAGGCCCTTCTCGTGGACGAAGTGGAGGAACTCGTAGACTTGGCAGGCGAGGAAGATCAGGCCGAAAATGATCGTGCCGAGGAGCATCTTGCGGGTCGCGGGAACCTTGCCCTTTTGGCAGGAGTTAACGGCGAGCGCCATAAGGAGCGACGACATGAGCAGGATGAACGTCGAGAACGACGTGAGCTCCAGGGAGAAAATGCCAAGGATGTCGGGCTGGTTGGGCGTCTCGTGCAGGCGATAGATCAGGTGCGTCGAAATAAGCGCCCCGAAGAACATGCAGTCGGACGCGAGGAACGCCCACATGAAGAGCTTCTTGTTGGGAATGCCCGTCGAGGTGGTGTGATCGTGGTGGTGGTCGATGGCCCCGGCGGCCGCGTGAGTGCTCATTTGCTGGAAAGAATTGGAAAGGGTTCGGTAGGTAGGAGCCCATTTATGGGCGATGATCGTGAGAATCGGAATCGCCCATAAATGGGCTCCTACCTTTATGAATCAGTGTTTCTTCTGATCCTTGTCGTCGAGGTGGATGTGGTAACCGCCCGGGCCCTCGGCGGCCCAAAGGTAGACCCCGATGAACAAAATCACGCCGCCGGCGATGGCACCGATCATCATATGGTTTACGAAGAACAAAGCAGCGATCAGCAATCCGGACGCGGCCACAATCGGGAACCAGGACTGGCTGGGCATGTGGATGCCGCCGTGAGCCTCCTCAGCCATGGCGAGCGCGGCCTTTTCTTTGGCGATCTCCTCTTTGTGCGTCTTCTCATACCAGAAGGCGTCCCGGGCGTGAACCGTCGGGATAACGTCGAAGTTGTGCTCGGGCGGGGGTGTGGTCGGGACAGTCCACTCGAGCGTGCGGGCATCCCACTCGTCATGACTGGTCTTCTGACCCTTGAAGTAGGAGTAAACCATCACCGTGAAGTAAATACCTACGCCGATCGCGAGGATGAAGGCACCAACGGTGGCAATCATGTTGGCGTCATTCCAACCCATGTTCCCGTCGTATACGGCGACGCGGCGGGGCATGCCGTTCAATCCGAGGAAATGCATCGGAAAGAACGTGATGTTGAAGCCGCCAAAAATCACCCAGAAGGAAAGTTTGCCCCAGAACTCGGAGACCTTGCGACCGAACACCAAGGGGAACCAATAGTGAATGCCGGCGAGGAGCGCGAAGACCGATCCACCGATGAGCACGTAGTGGAAGTGCGCGACGACGAAGTAGCTATCCTGCTGCTGGGCATCGGCCGGGGCGGCGGAATGCATCACGCCGGAGAAGCCGCCCATCATGAACATCCACACGAAGCCGAGGGCGAACATCATCGGTGTGCGCATCTGCAGGTGGCCACCCCAGAGAGTGCCAATCCAGTTGAAGATTTTCACGCCGGTGGGGACGGCGATGGCCATCGTCATGAGCGAGAAGGCGGCGGTGGCGACCGTGCCCATGCCAGTGGTGAACATGTGGTGCGACCACACGCCGAAACCAAGGAAGCCGATGGTCGCGCCGGAGAACACGATGATCGGGTAACCGAAGAGCGGCTTGCGCGCGAAGGTCGGAAGAATCTCCGAAATAATACCCATCGCCGGGAGAATCAGAATGTAGACCTCGGGGTGACCGAAGATCCAGAAGAGGTGCTGCCAGAGAATCGGAAGGCCACCGTTGGAAACATCAAAAAAGGACGTGCCGAACGAGCGGTCCATCATGAGCTCGACCAAGGCGATGGTGATCGCGGGAAAGGACAGGATGATCAGGAAGGCTGTGACAAGCGTCATCCACGTGAACACCGGCAGACGCATCATTGTCATGCCGGGGGCGCGCATATTGATGATGGTGACGATAAAATTGAGGGAGCCGACCACCGAGGAGACACCGAGGATCTGCAAGCCCATGACCCAGAGGTCGGTGGACATGTCGCCGCTGAATTGATTTGAGTAGGCGGTCGAGGTGAGCGGGGCGTAGCCGAACCAGCCCACGTCGGGTGCACCGGACCGAACGAACCAACCGAGGTTCAAGATGATCGCGCCGGCGATGAAGACCCAGAAGGCGAAACCGTTGAGTCGCGGAAAGGCGACGTCGCGGGCGCCGATCTGCAGCGGCATCATGTAATTAAAGAACGCCGCCGAGAGGGGCATGACCGCGAGGAAGATCATCGTGGTCGCGTGCATCGTAAACAGCTCGTTGTAGAGCTGGTGCGAGATGAACGTGTTGTTGGGAACGGCGAGCTGGATGCGGATGAGGAGCGCCTCGAAGCCACCAACCAAGAAGAAGAAGAGAGCGGAGATGCCGTAGAGCAGGCCGATCTTCTTGTGGTCGACGGTGGTCAGCCAGCTGACCAGACCGGTCTTGGCGGTTGGACGAGTGAGAAGCCAGGAGCGCTTCTCCGGGGCGGCGGCGACGACGGCGTCGTGGCCGATGAAATCAGTTTTAACGTTGGCGGAGGACATGTGGGCGTGCGATCGGCGGTAAAGTTATTTGAGGCTGTGCAGGTAGGCGACGAGAGCGCGGGCTTCCTCGTCGTTGATAACGATATTGTGGCCAGCGGGTTTGCCGGTGGCTTTGTCGATGTTGACATAACCGGCCATTACGTTGCCGCCACCCGTGGGGACGCCGACATACATCTTGTTGCCGGGCTTGACCTCTTCGGGATGAACGATCCAGCGATGGAGATTTTCTTTGGTGTTTTCCAAGAGACCCGCTGCGATGGTGGTCCGCGCACCGATGTGGGTGAGGTCGGGGCCCGTGACTCCCGCACCTTCGTGACCGCGGACAGCATGGCAGGTCACGCAGTTTTTTTCCTGAAAAACCTGGCGACCTTGGGCGATCAAGGCAGGGCTTTCACCGGCGTCGATCTGCTGCTGCTTTTGCCATGAAACAAAGGGAGCGGCATCGAAAGCGGCGGTGTAGCCGGGGGCGTTACGGCCGGGATTAGTGAACGCGTAAGGAGCGACCGGCTCTGCGCTGGCAGGAGCGTCGGCGGCAACTACGCGGGCGTTGTTTTTTTGGCGGGCAACCCACTCAGCGAAGTCGGGTTCGCTCAACGCAATGACGCGGAAGCGCATCACCGAATGCGATTCACCGCAAAATTCGGCGCACTGACCCCAGAAGTAGCCGGGTTCGTCGGCTTGCATCCAGATGTGGTTACCTCGGTTCGGAATCATGTCCACTTTGCCCGCAAGCTTCGGCACCCAGAACGAATGAATCACGTCGGAGGTGCGCAGGTTGATACGCACCGGGCGACCGGCGGGAATGACCATTTCATTCGCGATGGTGAGACTGCCGACGTCTTCGATCTGCTCGCGGGGATATTCGAATTTGAACCACCACTGGAGACCCGTGGCGTTGATTTCGTAGGCGATGGCCTTTTGGTCTTCCGGGACATCATAAGTATACCAGATCGCTTTCAAGGTAGGGACGGCGATGAAGACGAGGGCGAGCACGGAGAGTCCGATAAGGCTCAATTCGATCAAGGGATTCCCGTGGCCTTGGTGCGGGATGACCGCTTTGGTGTCGTCGGTCTTGCGCGCTTTATATTTCAACGTGGCGTAAGCCAAGATACCGGAAACAATCACAAATGTGATGCCTGTAACCCATAGAGTTACGTAGAAAACATCGAGCTGGGACTTGGCGACGGGGCCCTGGGTGTCGAACGTCGATTGGGGGCCGGTGAGCCATTTAAACCAGCCGCCGAGAAACAGCGGCATGGCTACTACAGCCGCGCAAGAAAAGGCGCGGCGGAGGGTGAGGCGGGAGGGAGACTTTAAGGTCATTGGGCCGGGAGGCGGAAGAAGGCGCGGATCAGGCGGATGGATGGAACGTGAATAAACGGAAGAGCGTCGGGAAGCCGAAGTGCATTTCAAGCCATAAACGTTGGTTCTGGGTCGTATGCAGAATGGATGACGCTCAGGTAACGCATACTACGATGGTTTTCAATGGGCCGAGGGCCACCACTGGTATAGAAAGAAGTAAACCAACACACCCGTGATGCTAACGTAATACCAGATCGGGAAAACGAAGCGCGCCCAGGCGCGATGGCGCTCGTATTCTCCTTTTAATGCCAACGCGAAGGTTTTGGGCACGAGGTAGGCGATGCTGATCGCGAGGAAAATGTGGGTGATCAACATCACGTAATACACCGTGCGGATCGCCCCTTCGCCGCCGAATTGGGTGTGAACGGCCTCACCGGCCCCGGCGGCCATGCCTTTGAGGACTTTATGCGATACGTAGCCCACCAGAAACACCGCCGAGACCACGCCCGCCGATAACATCGAGGCGCGGTGGGCGATCTTGTTGCCGGTTTTGATAAACACAAAACCAGCCGTCATGAGGAGCGTGGAGAGGGCGTTGAGGCCGGCGTTGAGCGCGGGGATGTCGTTGAGTGTCACAGTGCGTGTTTAAACGGTTTTCTGGAACTGCGGTGCGAGTGCTGACGGGGCGTGTCAGTTAAAAAGGAAGCGGTCGGCGACCAGTGCGCCGAGTTGCAGGGGCAGCCAACCAATCGTCACGAGGAACAGCTTCCGCGCATTCTTGTCGCGTTCGACCGGGCTCAGGAAAGCAGCGGCGCGAACGAGAAACCACGCGGCGAGCAAGACGGTTACCCAGGTATAATAAATACTCGCGAGTCCGAGGGGCTGGGGCAGCAGGCACACCACGACCAGTGCGAGTGAGTTGGCAAACGACCAGCGGGCCACCCGGCCGCCTTCGCTATCACGCACGGGCAACATGGGAAAGTTCACCGCCCCGTAGTCTTTGCGGTAGGTCCACGCGATCGCCATAAAATGCGGGATCTGCCAAAGGAAGAGAATCGCGAACAAAATCCAGCCGAGCGCCGTGACTCCGCCGGTCGCCGCCGCCCAGCCAATGAGCGGAGGGAATGCGCCGGCGACTGCGCCAATCTCAGTGGACCAGCGCGACCAACGCTTTGACGGCGTGTAGATGGCCAGATAGGAAATGACCGTGAGCAACGCAAAGAACGCCGCCGGTCCGTTGGTATAAGTGAACAGCACGCCGAGGCCGCCCGCGCTCAATCCTCCGCCAATGACGAACGCAGATCCGGTGGCGACTTTACCGGAGGGGATCGGGCGGTCGGCGGTGCGCGGCATTACTGCGTCGGTGTCGCTTTCCAACCACTGGTTGAGCGCGGCGACGCCACCGGCGCAGGCGCAGGTGCCGACCACCAAGCCCCAGAACTCCGCCGGATACCAAGCGGGCGGTCGGGCGGCGGCGTAGCCCACCAAGGTCGTGATAACCGAGAGCAGGCTGAGCCGCGGCTTGGTCAGTTCGAGGTAATCGCCAAAGCGGGCTTTGGGCGCGGTCTTGTCTGAGTGGGTATCGAGCGTGGCGTCGGCGGTCATGCGGAGAGTGGTCTGAGTTCGCTACGCACAAGCGTGTCGCGATGCGACCACCAAGTGACGGTGAAAACAACCGCGAAGATGCAGGCGCCACCGATCACGTGCGCCGTGGTGTAGTAAGGTCCGCGAATCGTCCACACCGACAACGCGCCGAGGAGAATCTGCACGCCCAGCAACGCCACGATCAGCCCTGCAGTGCGCTTGAAACCGGTCCCGACCGCCGGCAGACGCCACAAGGAAACCGCCAGCCAGATCAACGCGACGGTGATTACCGCCGCCATCGCGCGGTGGACGAAGTGAATCGCCACCCGAAAGTCCCACGCGGACGGCACCAACCCGCCCTCGGGCGTGAGCGGGAACGTCGGGATTGCGAGGCCGGCGTTGTTGTGACGCATCACGGCGGCCACGATCAATTGCATGAACACCAGCGCGGTGGAGATCGCGGCAAGGCGACGAATTTTGAGCCCGATTAGATTGCCCGCACCGCCGCCGCCTTCGATCCACGTGCGAGACAACCCGGCGGCAATGGCAAACAGCACGCACACATAAACCTGGGCGAGGATGCCGTGGGGGATACGCAGCATTTCGCCGAGCGACATGTCAAAACCCGGCACTGCGAGCGAATCGAGCAATACGCGTTTTCCGCCGAGCAGGCCTTGGACCACCACGATGGTCAGCGCGATCCAGCTCATCTTGCGCAACCACGCGCGTTCCTCGCGCAGGTGCAACCAGACGACGAGGCCGATGGCGAGGAAACCCATGACCATCCCGAAAAGACGGTGCGAGTGTTCGGCGAACTTATCGACTTCGGTCAGCCAGCCGTCGGGGTTGATTGAGCCGTTGGACAACGGCCAATCGGGGAACGCCATGCCGGCCGCGATGCTGGTCGTGAACGCCCCGAGCGTCACGACGCCGAAGACCCACACGGCGCTCAGCGCGGCGAACCACGCGAGGGCCGGCTTGTAAATGGAGGTGCGAGAAGAGTTGTCCATGATGGTAGTCATCAGACTGCGTTGTGGTTAGCGGAAGCGACACGACTACCCAGCTCAAAGCCTTTGACAAATTTTTCCTCGGGAGAATCCGTAGGTATATGGTTTATTCGCGACCGCTCTCTCTGCTGCTAATAGCGGCGGCACCGTTTCTCCTCTTCCTCTCCGCGTGCAAACCCGGCGGCCCGCAGTCGTCCACAGAGGCCAAGACGGCGAACGAAACGCGCCACCCACTCACGGGAGAAATCATCAAAGCCGACCCTGAGCGACTCACGTTGCTGGTCAGTCATGACGAGATTCCTGGATACATGGCACCGATGACCATGGAGTTTTCCGTGACCGTGGGCGACGTGGCCAATGCCCGCGAAGGCCAGCGTATCCGCGCCGAGTTGGTGGAGCGCGAGGGCGGTGAGTTCGCGCTCGAAAAAATCTGGCCCATCGACCCGGTGGCCGATGCGCGCGTCGGCGCAGCGGGCGGAGCCCTGCGTCAAGACACGTCGATTCGCGGTCGCCGCGCCTACCGCGAAGTGGGCGAGAACCTGCCCGACTTCGCGCTCTACGATCAGACGGGTCAGGTCGTATCGCCCGCGCGCTTTCGCGGAAAACAGGTGATGCTGAATTTCATTTTCACGCGTTGCCCCGTCGCGACGATGTGCCCGCTCGCCACGGCCAACATGACCGCGTCACAGCGCAAAGCAAAGGAGGCCGGCATCACCGACGTCGAGTTCATCTCGATCACGCTCGACCCTGAATACGATACGCCCGGCGTGCTCCTCACCTACGCAAAACAACGCGGCATCGACACAACCAATTTTTCGTTCCTGACCGGACCGGAGAGCGCGATCAAAGATCTGCTCACGCAGTTCGGCGTGATCGCGGAATTCAAAGGCAGCATCCTTCAACACACCGTTTCGACACTGCTCATCGATGCCCAGGGCAAGATCGTCTGGCGCACGGACGGCAGCCAATGGTCGCCGGATGAGTTCGCTAAAAAAATGAAGAGGGCCGAATCATGAGTAATTACAAAGCAGCGCAGGCTTCCAGCTTGCCTCCGAAACCCCCGAAGCAGGCTGGAAGTCTGCGCTACTCTCAAATCGCGCTGATCACGTTTGCCGCCATCGCGCTCTACGCGGGTGTTCGCGCCTTGCCGACCGGCACCAATCTGCACCAAGGCGATTTCGACACGCGCGGGCAGGGGATGGTCGAGCTCTGCGACCCAACCAATCCACAATTCGTGGCCGTGACCACCGCGCGTTCGCCGGTGACGATGACGTTGAGCGGCGACCTGCCCGCCACGCCCGGTCGCGAGACGCGCGTGACGCTGGCGCTCGCCACGTCGACCGGAAAACCGGTGGGCCCGAACGATCTCTTCGTGCAACACACGCGCAAGCTCCACCTCCTGGTCGTAGACCCGACGCTGCGCGATTATCAACATCTCCATCCGGAGCCGGGCGAAAAAGCCGGCGAGTGGACCTTTGCGTTTACGCCGCGCCTCGCCGGCACCTACCGCGTGTTCGCCGATTTCGTGCCGGTCCCGACCCGCCGCAGCCTCTACGCGGGTGCCGAGCTGCCGGTGACCGGCGACGTGGCGGTCAACCCCCACGTGCTTTCGTGGGACGCCGAGGTGGACGGCTATCGATTTCAGCTCACCCCGAGCGCACCGCTTCGCGCCGGCAAAGCCGCCGAACTCGCGTTCACCGTGGTCCGTGCCGATGGCGGGCCCGTGCCCATGGAGCCGGTGATGGATGCCTACGCGCATTTAGTCGCGTTCGACCTCGTGCCCAGCGGTTTCGCCCACCTGCACCCCAAGGAGAGTTCGCTCGCCGCGCTGCCCGACGCGACCAAGCCCAAGCTTACGTTTCAAATCACAATTCCGGATGCCGGCGTGTATGTGATTTGGGCGCAGGTGAAACTCGCCGGCCGCGAAGTGTTCGCCCCGTTCTGGTTCGAAGTGGCTCCGTAAACCGCGATGCCAAAGGCCACACTCCCGATCCAATCGACCGCGCAGCTCGCCGAGCACCTGAAGCTTTCGCGCTGGACGGTGTCACGGGCGCTCAACGGCCACCCTGCCGTAAAACCCGAGACGCGCCGCCGCATCGAAGAGGCGGCGCTCGCGCTAAACTTTATCCCCAGTGCCCTCGCGCGCGGACTGCAGGGCGGGCGCACGGGCACCATCGGCGTGTGTTTCAACGAGCTCGAAAGCCCGGTGCTCGTTAAAAAAATCTCCATTCTGCATCGCTTGCTGCGCGAGCGCGGGCTGCGTGGCTTGATCGAGCTCACGCATGGCGAGCCTCTCGCCGAGCGCGAAGTCATCGCTCATTTCGTCAACATGCGCGTGGACGGTATCGTGACCGTGTATTCGCAGTTCCCCTCGACGGCGGCGGTTGATGCGTTGCTTGCCGGCACGGAAATCGGCGTGGTGCATGTCGATCCGCTCACCGAGTCGTTGCGCCCCGCCGTGGCAATGGACCGAGCGCTCGCGATGAGGCTGCTCGTGAACCACCTCGTTGAGCGGGGGCACCGGCGTATCGCGCTTCTCGGCATTCGGCGCACGCTTTACCCGGATCGGTGGAGAGGGCTGCGGGCGGCGTTCCGCCAACACCACCTCGCTGAGCCCGCAGATATCCGTGGGTGGGCGCATGAGGATTCGACGGCGCAGGATTACGCCCATGGGCGGCAACTCGCCGATGAGTTGTTGGCCGACGGTTTCAACCCCACGGCAATCCTCGCGCTCAACGACCGGGTGGCGATTGGCGCGATGACCCGATTGCAAGACGCAGGTTGGCGCATCCCCGAGGACTGCGCACTGGCGGGCTTTGACAACCTGGAGATCGCCGAGCATTGCCGTCCGACGCTTACGACGATCGACCATGATTCGGATGAACTCATGGCAAGGGCGCTGGCGATATTGCTAGACCAAGCACCCGGAAAATCGACGCGGCGGACGCCGCCCCCGCGGCTCGTGGCGCGTGAATCCACGTAGGCTCGATTTGGAGTGCGGCGAGCTCTCGCCGCTTTGGATGGCGAACCCCGGTTCGCCGCAGGTTACCGCTCGCTTGTTCCCCTCCAAAACACGGGCAAGAGGTGCGGACCGACCGGTCGGCCCGTCCACAGCGGCGAGAGCTCGCCGCACTCCAAATAGAACCGGCTAGACAAACGCTCCGAAATTATGAATGGTGATCCTAATCACACACGTGTGTGAAATATCCCCATGAGCTTCCTTCTGCAGATAAATTCGGCTGATAATGTCGCGGTCGCCCGTCAGGCCCTCGTCGCCGGGACCGTCCTGCCCACCGGGCCGCTCGCGACCGATATTCCCGCAGGGCATAAAGTCGCGCTTCGCCCGATTGCGGCGGGGGAGGGTATTCGGAAATACGGCTTCGTCATCGGCTTCGCGACGCGTGACATCGCGGCGGGCGAGCACGTTCATGAACACAATGTCCGCACCGGCCTGGGAGCCGACACCGTGCTGACCTACTCCGGCGCACCGTCGGTTCCGGCGGACCCGTCTGCTGCGGCGCTCGGGCCGAACACTTTCCTCGGCTATCGGCGTCCCAACGGCTCCGTCGGCACGCGCAACGAGATTTGGATCATCAACACGGTGGCTTGCGTCAACGTCCCGGCCGAACGCATCGCCCGGCTCGCGACCGAGAAGTTTGTGCGACCCGGCAGCGGCATCGACGGCGTGCAATCGTTCAGCCATCCCTATGGTTGTTCGCAGCTCGGTGACGACCTCGCCCATACGCAAAAAATCCTGGCCGGTCTTGCCCGCCACCCCAATGCCGGCGCGGTGCTGGTCCTCGGTCTCGGCTGCGAGAACAACCAGATGCGCGCCCAGCTCGAACAGATCGGCGCGACCGAGCCCGGCCGTATCCAGTTTTTCAATGCGCAGGAAGTGGGCGACGAGATCGAGGAGGGCTTGGTGCGCCTCGAAAAACTCGCCGCCTACGCCGCGCAGTTCAAACGCGAGCCCGTGCCGGTCTCGGCGCTCGTGCTCGGCATGAAGTGCGGTGGCAGCGACGGGTTTTCGGGAATTACCGCCAACCCGCTCGTGGGTCGTGTTTCCGACTGGCTCACGGCGAGCGGCGGGACGGCGATTCTCACGGAAGTGCCGGAAATGTTCGGCGCGGAGGAACCGCTGCTTTCGCGCGCGGTGTCCCGGGAGGTGTTCGATCAGGGCCTGGCGATGATCAACGGTTTCAAAGACTACTTCCGTTCGCACAACGAACCAATCGGTGAAAATCCCTCGCCGGGTAATCGCGCCGGCGGCATCACCACGCTGGAGGACAAGTCCCTCGGCTGCGTGCAAAAAGGCGGACGCGCCTCGGTCGCGCAGATCGCCGGTTATGGTGAACGCGCGAAGCCCGGCCTTGGCGGCCTTTGCCTCGTCAATGCGCCTGGTAACGACGGCGTGTCCTGCACCGCGATGGCGGCGGCGGGCGCGCATGCGATCCTCTTCACGACCGGCCGCGGCACTCCGCTGGGAGTGCCGGTGCCGACTTTGAAGATCGCATCGAACCACGACCTCGCCGAGCGCAAGAAGGGTTGGATCGACTTTGACGCGAGCCCCGTGCTCACGCCCGGAACAAGTATCGACGAGGTGGCTCGCGAGCTCATCAAGACCGTCGTGGCCACGGCCTCCGGCGAACGTCAGGCGCGCAATGAAATCAACGGCTTCCGCGAAATCACCCTCTGGAAAGACGGCGTGACGCTCTGAACCACCAACCGAGTCGCCCACGAAACACACGAAAAGACACGAAATCCGGACATTCTGACCTGACTTTCACGGTATTCTTTTCGTGTCCTTTCGTGTGTTTCGTGGGCCAAAAATTTATGAATGAAACCATTCTCCAATTCGGCGCGGGCAACTTCCTGCGCGCCTTCGCTGATCTTTTTATTGAGCAGGCCAATCGCTCGTCGTCTCCCGTCGGGCGGATAGTCGTCGTGCAGTCCACCAGCGCCGGCCGCGGGGATTCGCTCAACGCTCGCGGCTGCCGTTACCAGGTTGTCATTCGCGGCTTCGCCGAAGGGCAGGTCGTGGACCGCCTTGAACCGGTCGGGTCGATCAGCCGCGCGCTTGCGGCGGCGACCGCCTGGCCCGAGGTGCTATCCGTGGCGGTTTCGCCTGATTTGCGTATCATTATTTCCAATACGACCGAGGCCGGTTACGTGTTGGCGGCGGACGAGAAAGCACGCGGCTCGGGCGCGCCGGAGTCCTTCCCGGCCAAGATGGCCGATGTGCTTTGGACGCGTTGGGCGGCGGGCCTTCCGGGTGTGACGGTGCTGCCCTGCGAGCTCCACGAACAAAATGCCGAAAAATTGCGCGCGTTGGTCGAGGAACAGGTGCGCGCGTGGGGCGGGTCGGCGGAGCTATTGGCTTGGATCGCGATCGAGTGCCGCTGGATCAACACGCTGGTCGACCGCATCGTGCCGGGCACGCCGAAGGATCACCCGGCGCTGGCTGATGACCCGCTGTTGATTTCGGCTGAGCCGTTTGCATTCTGGGCGTTGGAGACGGTGGGCGCGGCACCGTTCGCGCATCCGGCCATCGTGACGGCGGCGGACATCAGCCCGTATTATCTGAGGAAGGTGCGCATTCTCAACGGTGCGCACACCGCACTGGTGGCTTACGCGATGCCGAGGGGTTTCAAGACGGTGCGCGAAGCGGTGCAGGACCCGGGGGTGGGCGGGTGGTTGCGGAGGGTGTTGGCCGAGGAAATCGTGCCGGTGCTCGACGGCCGGGTGGACGATCCCGCCGGCTTTGCGAAGATCACCCTGGAGCGTTTCATGAACCCGTTTTTGGAACACGCGTTGAGTGCGATCGCGCTGAATCACGCTTCCAAAGTCGAGGTGCGCCTGCGACCGACCTTGCGTGAATACGAGGTGAAGTTTGGCCGGCCGGCGCCTCTGCTCTCTGCGGCTTTGGCGTAAGACGAGGCTTTTCTGCTGGTTCCGGGCGGCCGGTTTCGGTAACTCATTTTCACGAGGCGACGCCCGCTCTGTGAAGGCGGCGTTGTTTTTCTTACCCCCAATGAAAATCTCCGCATGTGCCATCGGTGTTTTGCTGGTGTTTGGTTTTGGTGTTGGCGTGGGCGAGGACGCTCGTGCCGCAGTGAGGCTGGATGCCACGCAGGCGGTGGTGTTGGGGGGAGCGTCGTTGCCTCCTGGCCGCGGCGTGGCGAGCGCGCCCGAGGGTGTGTCCGGAAGCTCCGCGACGCGGGCGTTCGATGGTCTCACTCACACGACGTGGCAGGCCACGATCAAGGAGGGGCAACCGTGCTGGCTGGAGTTTCGCTTTGATGACGACGTCTGCTGGATTGCCACAGAGTATACCGTTTCCAACGGAGTTTCGGGAGCCGAGCGCGACCCGAGTGAGTGGGAGCTGCAAGGGTCGCTGAATGGCGCGGAATGGGTGACGCTCGACACGAAGAAGAGGGAGAGCTTCCCGGGTCGTCGTTGGACGCGAACTTTCAGGCTGCGTAACAAGGTGGCTTACAACCGGTATCGCCTCGTTTTCGCTGTCGTGGGAAACCCCTCGCTCATCGAAGTTTCCGAGGTGGCATTTACGGCGAAGGCACCGGTGTTGCCGCCCAAGGAGGTTTCAGTCCAAGCGGAACGGGGTAGCACCGTGGTGAGTTGGCAAGCGGCCGAAGCGGCCACGGGTTATGCCGTGCGTCGCGCGGCGGAACGTAGCGGTCCTTATGTGCTCGTGGCTTCCGGCGTGTTGGGAACTCAGCTCGTGGATAAAGGACCGTTTGAGGACAGCGAGCTGAGTTACTACACGGTCGCCTCAGAGCTTTCCCCGGTCCAAGGTGTGATATCGGCTCCGGCGAGCGTTCCCACGCCTGTCGCCCCGCCGACGGGTTTGGGCGTTACTCTGGGCAAGGGACAAGTGGTGTTGGCCTGGACGCCTTCGGCGAAGGCTGTCGCTTACGTGGTCCGCCGTTCGTTGATTAAAGAGGGGCCTTATGAGGTGATTGGTTCACAGCTCACCGCCCCGATTTACACGGATACCGGTTTAAGCACGGGGACGGCGTATCATTACGTCGTATGCGGTGTGGCCAACGGCAAGGAAGGCGTCGATTCGGCTCCAGTGAGCGCGGTGTTTCCGCCGGACGCACCGACGGGCCTGGTGGCCGAGCCGGGCAAGGAGATGGTGACCCTTAAGTGGAACCCGGTGGCCCTCGCGACGAGCTACCGAATCCTACGCGCCAACGCGGAAAACGCGCCCAAGGTAGAGGTGGCGGTGGTCACTGATGTGACGACTTTTGTGGATACGGCGGTGAGTCACAAAGAGACCTACCGCTACACGGTGGCCGCCGCGAATGACTGCGGGATGAGCGCGGAATCGGAACCCGTATCGGCCGTGCCGATACGGCCGCCCGGATTTTGGCGGAGATAGCCGCCGTGGCCGGGCGTCGCCGGGGCCGGCGAGCCCGGCTATGATTTAGGACGGGATGTGGCTAGAACCGCAGGTGCTTGACGGTGAGCCCCTGGTTGATGAGTTGCTTGAGGGAGTCGATGCCGATTTTGAGGTGATCCTGGACGTAAACCTCGTCGACCGTGGCGTCGCTTTCGGCGGTTTTGACGCCGTCGGGAAGCATGGGTTGGTCGCTCACCAGGAGCAGTGCGCCGGTCGGCGTCTCATTAAAAAAGCCAGTCATGAAAATCGTGGCCGTTTCCATGTCGATGGCCATGGCGTGGATTTTCTTCAGGTATTTTTTGAACTCGGCGTCGTGTTCCCATACGCGGCGGTTGGTCGTGTAAACGGTGCCTGTCCAGTAATCGCGACCGTAGTCGCGGATGGTCGTCGAGATGGCTTTTTGCAGGGCAAAGGAGGGCAGGGCGGGGACCTCGGGCGGAAAGTAATCGTTGCTCGTGCCCTCGCCGCGGATGGCGGCGATCGGGAGGATCAAATCACCCACTTCGGCGCGATGTTTGATACCGCCGCACTTGCCGAGGAACAGGACGGCCTTGGGTTTGATCGCGCTGAGCAGGTCCATCACGGTGGCAGCGGTGGCGCTGCCCATGCCGAAGTTGATGATCGTGATCCGCCCGGCGGTGGCGCTGGGCATGGGTTTGTCGAGGCCGCGGACTTTCACGCGGTTCCATTTCGCGAAGAGTTTCACATACAACTGAAAGTTCGTGAGCAGGACGTAGTCGCCGAATTGGTCGAGCGGCACCCCGGTGTAGCGAGGCAGCCAGTTTTCGACGATGGCTCTGCGGGTCTTCATGGGCGGAGTTAATCGGCAAGCCCGGACGAGGGCACGGAGAAAAGGGCTTTGGGAAAAAGAGAGGGACGACCTCCGTGTCGTCCGTCCGGTTTCGTTGCGGGTTTTTCGATCCGGTCCACACGGAGGTGGACCCTCCCTTACACTTCGGGCTTATCGCTCATAAATGAGCTCCTACCTCGCTCAGGCCTCGGCGAGCGCGTTCGCCGTGTTGAGGTGTTCGGCGCCGGTGTATTTCTGCGATTGCTCGTCGGCGTGGTAGCTGGAGCGCACCATCGCGCCGCTTTCCACGACGCCAATGCCGAGGGAGAGGCCGAATTCTTTCCAACGGATGAACTCGTCGGGGTGGACCCAGCGGGCGATTTTCCAGTGCTGCGCGGTCGGCTGAAGATACTGGCCGATCGTGAGGATGTCAGTCTTGTCCGCAGCGATGTCGCGGAGGGTTTTCTCGATCTCGTCTTCGCGTTCGCCGAGGCCGAGCATGATGCCGGTCTTGGTCGTGAAGCCGCGTGCTTTGGCGTGTTGGAGGACGCTGCGGGAACGGTCGTAACGGGCTTGGACGCGCACGGGCTTTTGCAGGCGCTCAACAGTCTCCAGGTTGTGGTTAAAAATATCAGGTTTGGCGTCGAGCACCGTGTCGAGGTGCTCCATTTGACCTTTCCAATCGGGCGTGAGGACCTCGATGGCGGTCTGCGGATTCAGGTGGCGCACGGCGCGGATGGTCGCGGCCCAGACGCTGGCGCCGCCGTCCTTCAACTCGTCGCGGGCGACCGAGGTGATTACGCAGTGTTTGAGATTCATCTTGGCCACGGCATCGGCGACGCGGGCGGGTTCGCCGAGGTCGAGCTCGGTGGGGCGGCCGGTCTGGATCGCGCAGAAATTGCAGGAGCGCGTGCAGATATTGCCGAGAATCATCACGGTGGCGGTGCCGCGGGACCAGCATTCGCCAAGGTTGGGGCACTGCGCGCTTTGGCAGACGGTGTGGAGCTTGTGGTCGTCCACGAGCTTGCGCACGGCCTGGTAGCCGGGACCGCTGGGGAGTTTGGCACGGAGCCAGGAAGGTTTACGCGAAGTGTCGTCCATCGGAAGGGGCAGGATGAAAAGTTGGTTTAGGAATGCACACTAAATTTTACTCATCGAAACCTCTATTCATCCCGCCATTAGCGGAGATTAGCCGTTATTGGGTCTTCAAAAATGCGGGAAACAGCCGCGTGAACTCGGTCGCCAGCAGGCTCTTGATTTCGGCGAGCTCCAGCTCGCGGCCCAACTCGGCTTGCAGCGAGGTGACGGTGCCGTCCGTCGCGGCGATCCCGCAGGGGACGATGCCCTCGAAGTGGGTGAGGTTGGCGTTCACGTTGAGCGCGAAGCCATGGTAGGTCACCCAGCGGCGCACGGCGACGCCGATGGCGGCGATTTTGCGCGTGCCGAGCCAGATGCCGGTCTTGCCCTCGCGACGGGAGGCGGCGAGGCCGAGCGTGCCCACGGTGTTGATCATGACTTGTTCAAGCAGGCGCAGGTATTCGTGGAGGTCCTTGCGCGGCGAGAGATCGACAATCGGGTAAACGACGATCTGGCCCGGGCCGTGGTAAGTGATGTCGCCGCCGCGATTCGTTTTGACCACCTCGATGCCTTCACGGGCGAGATGTTCGGCAGACCACACGACGTTGTCGGCCGCTCCGCTGCGCAGTCCCACGGTGTAAACCGGTTCGTGCTCCGTGAAGACGAGGGTGTCACCGATGCCGCCGGCAATGCGTTGGGCCACGAGTTCGTCCTGTGCGCGCCACGCCGCTTCGTAGCGCGTGCGACCCCAGTCGACGACTAGGGGCGGGGCGTCGGATCGTGCGGCGACGGTTGACATGACCTCATCGAAAGACCGATCGGTGCGGGGAGCAAGCGCTCGCCCGCGAAAGCATTTACCTGACCAACAGCACGCCCACGCCGACCGCGGCGGTCGCAAGCAACACACCACCCGCCCGCCAGCGAAGTTGCGGCGACCCAAGCCCGGCGGCGAGGGATGCCTTGAGGAGCGAGTTGGCGATCGCCGCAACGATCACTGCGGTAGCGGCGAGTTCGCCGACCACGGAGCCAGCGCGGGTGTGGTTCGCCATCGACAGGGAGATCGCATCCATGTCGGTGAGGCCCGACACAAAACTGAGCGGCAGCAAGCCCGCCTGCCAGTCGAGCTGGGTCGCCATTTTGACGAGGAAAGCGATGATCGCATACAGCAGTGCGAATTTGATCGCGGTGAGCAGGCTGAGCGGGTTGGCCATCGCCGGAGAGGCCACCGCACCCTTTTCCTCGCGACCGAGCCAGCCGTGCCAAACGCTATAAATGAGCGCCGGTGCCATCATCAACGCGAATGCTGGCGCGATGCGGGCGGCGAGCGGCGGGCTGAGAAGAAAAATCACAATGGCAACGCGCGGGAGCATCACGGTGCAGGCCACCACCACCGCAAACGCGTAGGCGGAGGAAAGCGCCGGTTCTTCACGGCTGCGTCGGCTGAACGCCAGCGTCGAGGCGGTGCTGGAGGCGAGCCCGCCGAACAGACTGGTCACCAAAATCCCCGCCTGCGTGCCGAGCAGGCGCATCGCGATGTAGCCGGTGAAACCCAGTCCCGAGATCAGGACGACCATGAGCCAGGTCGAGTAGGGGTTGAACGCGGCGAACGGCCCCATGTCGCGATTAGGAACCAGGGGAAGAATCACGCCGGTGATCGCGGCGAACTCCAAGGTGCCGCGGATATCCGCCGGCGTGAAGGCGCGGGTCCACGCGTGAATCGGTTGTTTGAAGCCGAGCAGCACCATGGTGAGCGCGGCGACGACCACCGCCGTCTGCGTGTGACCCCAAGCGACCAAAGCGCCGGTGAACAGCGTGAGCAACGAGGCGGCAAACGAAGTGCTGCCGGCCGATGTCCCATCTTTAAGCCGATGGTGTGCGACCATCAAATGCGCGGCCACCACCGTGACCATGATCGGAAACGCGAACGGCGCATGCTCCCGGCTCGCGAAGGCGGCAAGGCAACCGAGGATCGCCCAGAACGTGTGGGTGCGCACGCCGCCAAAATCGGCCTTGCCGTTGCGATCAACCTGCTCGCTCCACTGGCGGATGAGACCGATGAGCGCACCCAGACCGGCGCTTGCGAAAATGGGGCCTAGGAGGGTAGGAGGCACCGGCGCAGCATGGGAGTCGGCGTCGCGCATCGCAAGCCCGAGCGGTTCGACGTGGGGAGCGAGGATTGGCGCGGGGGTTTTCGGGAAAGCCCGCGCGCAAGCGTCCCCCCGCGCATAACCCGGCGTTTTTGGGTTTGGCCGGGGCGGGGGGGGGGTCAACG
>JANODO010000238.1:0-1689 GCA_031412735.1 Rariglobus sp.
CCGCGCGACGAGTTCATGGGGAAGTCGGGCCACGGCCTGCTTGGCGACTGGGTGCAGGAGGTCGATTGGAGCGTCGGCCAGGTGCTCGCCGCCGTGCGCGCCGCCGGCCTCGCGGAAAAGACGCTCGTGCTATTCACCTCCGACAACGGCGGCCCGCTCCAGCAAGGCGCGGTCAACGGCGCGCTCCGCGGTGGCAAGGGCTCGACGTGGGAGGGCGGCATGCGCGTCGCCACGCTCGCGTGGTGGCCGGGCCAAATCCCCGCCGGCACCGCGACGGCTGCGATGACCTCGATGATGGACGTGCTCCCGACCTTCGCCGCGCTCGCCGGCGCCAAGCTGCCCGCCGACCGCAAGCTCGACGGCGTGGACGTGTGGCCCGTGCTCGCCGGCGATCCCGCGACGCCCCCGCGCGACACCTTTCACTATTTCCGCGGCCTCGCGCTCGAAGCCGTGCGCTCTGGCCCTTGGAAACTGCACCTCGCCAGCGGTGAACTCTACCAACTCGCCGACGACCTCGGCGAAAAGAGTAACGTCGCCACCGCGCAGCCCGAGCAAGTGAAGCGCCTCCGTGCGATAGCCGAGACGATGCGTGGCGACCTCGGCCTCGACGGCGTCGGTCCCGGCTGCCGTGCGCTCGGCCGCGTGGAAAACCCGCAGCCCCTCATCGCCCTCGACGGCACGGTGCGGGCGGATGCAGTGGGGAAGATGGCGAAGCTGCCGTGAAGTAGATGTATTCTAACGATTGAGCCCAGCGGCCGCTTACCGCAAACTCGGTGATCTTTCCGAAGGAGCCACACCGGCCTTCCGCATGAGCGGATAGTTCGGTAGCGCCTTATTGAAGCGCTCGTTGAACTACCGCGGTGTCGGTGTGCTGCCGGAAAGAAACGACTTGTTCACCGGCAAATTTCCAGACGTGAACGAACGGAGCTTTGAAGCTTTTGCCAGTGGCCTTGTATCTCCCGCTATATTCGCCAAGCGCAACAACGGTGTCACCACTGGCAATGAGTTCATGCGGCACGGCGGAGTAGCCGTCCCATTCGGAGCCAAGTTTCGCGAAGACATTTTGTAGAACGGCGTCGGGACCGATATACGTGCCGCCGTAAGGAAAGCCTTCTGCCTCGGTCCATCTGATCGTCGGCGAAAAGGCGGCAAGGACGGCGGGGACATCGCCTCGTGCGAATGCCTTATACAGGTTGGTGATAGCGTCGGAATGGTTAGTCATAATTTTTCTCCTGCCACGATGCTGTAGATTTTCAGCGCTGCCGAGCAAGGAGTGCCCAGCTTCGGGTGACTCATCTCAGTTGCTTAACCTGGGAGCGCGGTTTTACGGCGCAAGGTCGATTTTGTTGCATGGTCGCGTCATCGGTAATCGTCCCTGCCGCCGGTTTTGAAAAGCACCCGAACTATGCTCTCCAAGCCAGTTGTCGATGTGCACAGGGCATGGCGTGGCTTGACGATCGCCCGGCGCGCGCCTGCCCTGACGCCAATGAAAATCGTCATCACCGGAGTCACGCGTGGGCTGGGGCGGGCGCTTGTGGAGGAGTTTGTGCGCGGCGGGCACACGGTCATCGGATGCGGGCGGAGCGGTGATGCGATCTTCGATTTGCGGATGACGCATCTCGCGCCGCATGATTTTTCCGTCCTCGATGTCGCGCTCGACAGCAAGGTCGCGATCTGGGCGGCGAAGGT
>JANODO010000239.1:0-6275 GCA_031412735.1 Rariglobus sp.
GCCGAATTCCGCGAGAGGGCGTCACCCATCACCGATCACGTGATCGGGCGGCCAAAGCCCCGAGGGCCCCCAACTGCACCACCTGGCCCGCCGGCGAATCCCAGTATTGCGCGGAATCCAACTCGACGCGGAGGAGCGCGAGATGGGGATCGTCCACGCCTTGCGGAAACCACGTTTGCGCCTCGGGGGTCCACAGCTCGTTCGCCTTGCCCCGGTCGCGCACGATGAAGGCGCGGCCGGATACCGAGACATAGCGGTGATTTTCCGGAGAAGCGTAGGCGAGGCAGATTTCGCGGTCGTGGTAGATCTCCACCACCGTGTGCGAATCGATGGAAACAAAGAACCACAGCTCCGCGAGATCGGCATCCACCTGCTGCGTCGACATGGGGCGACTCCTGAGCGAGCCGTCCTCGGACAACGTGGTAAGCATGGTGATCTCAATGTCCTTGATAAGCTGCCAAAGGCGGTCGCGGTGCTCCAGCGCACCGGGGAAAGTGGAGGTGAATTTCATAACACCCAATAGACCCCGGAGCCGGCCGAAGGAGCGCCCCAAGGTGGCATGGGGTCCCGGGCCGATGGGCGACAACAAAGGATTCGCCCGCCGCCCAAAGTGCCGCTTACTCGCCGGTTCCACCCAAGCTCCGCACCACCATGTCGCGCCTCAACTTCACCCTCGAAAAAACCGCCCCGGGCTCCAAAGCGCGCGCCGCCCGCTTCACGACGCTTCACGGCGAGGTGCGCACCCCCGTCTTCATGCCGGTGGGCACGCAGGCCACCGTCAAATCGCAGACCCTCGACACGCTCAAAGGCGCCGGCTCCAGCGTGCTGTTGGCCAACACCTACCACCTGCTCCTCCGCCCCGGCCCCGAGGTGTTTAAAAAATTTGGCGGTATCCACCGTTTCATGTCGTGGGAAGGCCCGGTGCTCACCGACTCGGGCGGTTTTCAAATCTTCTCCCTCCCCCACTCGCGC
This sequence comes from Rariglobus sp., assembly GCA_031412735.1. Classification (GTDB taxonomy): domain Bacteria; phylum Verrucomicrobiota; class Verrucomicrobiia; order Opitutales; family Opitutaceae; genus Rariglobus. Next base: position 973 of record JANODO010000239.1, read on the forward strand.
GCCATGGACGAAGACGGCGCGAAATTTAAAAGCTACGTGGACGGCGCGGTGCACAACCTCACGCCCGAGTTGAGCATCTCGATGCAACGCGCCATCGGCAGCGACATCATGATGGTGCTCGACCAGTGCATCCCCTCGACCGCGCCTTACGAACAGGCCGAAGCAGCCATGCACCTCACCCACCGCTGGGCGGAGCGTTCCCTGCGCGCGCGCGGCGACTCACCCCAGGCGATGTTCGGCATCGTGCAAGGCGCGTGTCACCACGACCTGCGCAAACAAAGCGCCGCGTTCCTCCGTGAGTTGCCCTTCGACGGCCTCGCGATCGGCGGACTCGCCGTCGGCGAAACGCACGCCGAGCGCTACGAATTCACCGGGCTCGCCACCGATCACCTGCCGGAAAACCTGCCGCGCTACCTGATGGGCGTCGGCACGCCGATCGATATCCTCGAAGCCGTGCACCGCGGCGTGGACATGTTTGATTGCATCATCCCGACGCAACTCGCGCAGCGCGGCACCGCGTTCAGTTCGCATGGCAAAATGCACGTCGCCCGCACCGTGTATAAATTCCAGGAAGGCCCGCTCGACTCACGCTGCGGTTGCCCCACCTGCAAACGCTACGAACGAGGCTACCTGCACCACCTCGTCAAGACCGGCGAGAACCTCGGCTGGCACCTGCTCGGCCAGCACAACATCTGGTATTACCATCAACTCATGCGCGAAATCCGCGCCGCGATTTTGGACGGCACGTGGCTCGCCTACTACGAGCGCAAACGTCTCGACCTCATCCGCACCGACGAAGACAACCCGACGGTCCCCGAAAAAAAACCGAAGGTCGCCCGCGCCCCGCACCTCGGCGATTACGAAATCCACACGTCGGCGCAGGGTTTTTCCAGCATCCGCCAACTCAGCTCCGGTGAGATCATGCACTCGGTCAACCGCCCCGAGGACGAAGCCCAAAAACTCTACATCGACCAGTCGTGCCTCGCCGCGCGTTTGCTCCTCTCGGACTCCGAAGGTGGACGGCGACCTCCGGGCGCCGTCGCACCCGACACCCAAGCCAACGCGCTCGGAGATTGCGGTCCACCCCCGTCCTCCGCGCTCGTCATCTGGGACGTGGGTCTCGGCGCCGCGCACAACGCCATGGCCGCGCTCCGCTGCTTCGAGCAACAACTCGCCGCGCACGGGCCGGCCGCGTTGCGCCCGTTGCGCATCGAGAGTTTCGAGTGCGACTTGGACCCGCTCACGCTTGCCGCGAAACACCCGCACCAATTCCCGCACCTCCGCCACGGCGCGCCGTATAAGCTGCTAAAAAACGGCACGTGGTCGCACGCCTCCGGGTTGCTCACGTGGGAACTGCGCAAAGGGGACTTTCTCACATTCATCGAAAGGTCGCCCGCGCCCGACGTGATCTTCTACGATCCGTTTTCATCGAAAACCGACACGGGCCTGTGGGTATCCGACGTGTTCGCACGCGTCGCCCGTCAATGCGCACCAAAGTCGGCCGAGCTCTACACCTATTCCAATTCAACCGCCGTCCGCGTGGCTTTGCTGACCGCCGGCTGGTTCATCGCTGAAGGCGCGGGCACGGGACCGAAGTCAACGACGACGGTCGCGTTCACCCGGTTCGACTCCATCGCCGCCCATTCGCTCGCCCCGCGTCCACTCGGCGAAGAGTGGCTCACCCGCTGGCGTCGCAGTGGCTCAAAGTTCCCCGCCACGCTCCCGGAGGCCGATCAACCCGCCTTCGCCGCAACCATCGAAGCGCATCCTCAGTTCCGACTCTGAAGGTAGGAGCCCATTTATGGGCGATGGCTTGAAAACGTTTTAGTTTCCCGAACCATCACCTATAAATGAGCTGCTACCTTTTCGCCCCACCTACTTCTTCACCGGCACGTGCGCGGCTTGGCGCATCACCTCGGCCTTGGAAATCTTCAGCCCGTGCGCGATTTTATTAAGACGCACGGCATCAGCCGGGCTCAGGACCGTCAGGCGCTCGGCGCCATCACGATCCAACCAATCCACGCGATGCGGCTTCTGGCGGGATGCTTTCACCAAGTCGGTGAGGAAGGTCAGTTCGGCTTCGGGCAGGTCATTCATATGCCGCCGAGTTGACCGCCTCTCCGCTCAGCGTCAACGCCTCAGACGCACCGTCACGCCGTCCGCCCACGAACCGCCGATGAACGTGGCCCGCGGAAACGCCGGCACGCCCGCTTCATGGTTGTTCAGAAGATTCACCAGCATATCCACCGCCGCCTCACCGGTGTGATCGTTGTGCTGCTCCATACCGGCCCAGTCTTCGCAACCGCGCCGGCGCTCCAGTTGGATGAGGCCGACATCGCGAGGGGCCATCACCCCGATGGCGGACAACCAGTCGCGGACCACCGTATGCAGTGTCAAAATCACATCCGGCCGGTGCTCGCGAAACCACTCCTGAAAACGTTTCGGTTCCGCCCGCGCCGCTTCCACATCGTAGAATCCCGGCACGCGTTCCGCCGCCGCCAACGCCTGCTGCCCCGACCAAAACCCGGCGCTAAAACGGCCATCCACCAAACGGTCGATACCCCCCTCCAACACCAACACCGGTCGCTTATAGCCCAACCGTCGCCCCTGCTCCATCGCCTCCAGCATCAGCGCGTGGTGATCGACGCACGCAAACGACAGCGTCGGCTCATGGGAGCGCACACCCGTGACCACGACTGCATGCTGCTGCCACGTGACCGAAAAACGCGGGGGCAACCGGTTTTCTTTCATCAACCCCACCACGATCACCCCGCGAATGCCACGCGCCCGTAGAATGCGGTTCAACTGCTCGCCGTAGAGCTCCGGCTCGTGCAGCCAGAATTCGTCAAGCGTGCAGCCCTGTTGCGCGGCCCGTCGCCGACATCCCGCGACATACGCCGGAATCGTCGGGTGTCGCGTGAAAGCCCTCCGGTCGCTGTGCGCGTTGAGCAACGCAAACGTGCGCTGGTATCCCGTCGGATGGGCCTTGCGCAATTCCGTCATGAGCTGGGCGACCACTGGATTTTTCACGTAACCAAGCTCACGCGCAACCCGGGCGATCCGATCGCGGGTCGCGCGCGGGATCTGCGGGTCATGCCGCAACGCCAGCGACACGGTATTCTTCGAAACCCCCGCCCGCTCCGCGATCAACGACATGGTGATTCGGGACATCAGGACATTACTGTCAAGTAACGTGTGCATTTACCAGTCGATAGATTCGCTTGATAGTCCCCGCCCCGTCTTGTTCACCCCACGATTTCACCATGTTCACCATTGGCATTGATTACGGCACCAACTCCGTCCGCGCCCTCGTCGTCCGCACCAAGGACGGCGCCGAACTCGGCACCGGCGTGGTCAACTATCCCAGCGGCACCCAAGGCGTGCTGCTTGATCCCAAAGACCACCACCTCGCCCGCCAGAACCCCGCCGACTACCTGTTCGGCCTCGAAAAATCCATCAAGCTGGCCCTCGCCCAAGCGAAGAAGGTCAAGGGTTTCGACGCCCGGCAAGTCGTCGGCCTGGGCGTGGATTCGACCGGTTCCAGTCCCATCCCCGTCGATGCCAGCAACACTCCGCTTGCGCTCCACGCGAAGTGGTCCACCCAGCTCGCCGCCCACTGCTGGCTGTGGAAAGACCACACCTCCGTTAAAGAAGCCGCCGAGATCACCGCGCTCGCCGCAAAGATCCGCCCGCACTTCATCGCCAAATGCGGGAACACTTACTCCTCCGAGTGGTTCTGGTCCAAAATCCTCCACTGCCGCCGCACCGCCCCCGCCGTCTTCAAAGCCGCCTACTCCTGGGTCGAGCTCGCCGACTGGATTCCCTCCGTGCTCGCCGGCATCAAAGACCCCAAGGCCGTCAAACGCGGCGTCTGCTGCGCCGGCCACAAAGCCCTCTACGCCGCCGACTGGGGCGGCCTCCCCGATAAAGAGTTCCTCGCCCAACTCGACCCCGCCCTCGCCGATCTCCGCGACCGCCTGTATTCAGAAGCCCACGACGCCACTGCCTCCGCCGGCACGCTTTGCCCCGAATGGTCGAAAAAACTCGGCCTGCCCGCCGGCATCCCCATCGCCATCGGCGAGATGGACGTCCACTACGGCGCCATCGGCTCGGGCGTCTGCGAGGGCACCCTCGTCAAGGTCATCGGCACGTCCACCTGCGATTGCGGTGTGGTCTCGGCCGACAAAACCGTCGCGGACATTCCCGGCATCTGCGGCATCGTCAAAGGCTCGATTCTCCCCGGCTACTACGGACTCGAAGCCGGCCAGTCCGCTGTCGGCGACATTTTCAAGTGGTTCGTCGAAGGCGTGCTCGGCGACGTGAAACTCCACGCCACCCTCACCGCCGAAGCGGGCAAGTTAAAGCCCGGCCAATCCGGCCTGCTGTCCCTCGATTGGAACAACGGCAACCGCACCGTCCTCGTTGATCCGCTGCTCACCGGCCTGACGCTCGGCACCACGCTCTACACGACCAAGGCCGAGCTCTACCGCGCGTTGATAGAAGCGACCGCATTCGGCGCCCGCGTAATCATTGAACGCTTCAAGGAATACGGCGTGCCCATCGACCGCGTCGTCTGCGCCGGCGGTATCGCCGAGAAAAACCCGATGCTCATGCAAATTTACGCTGACGTCACCGGCTGCACCATGCTCGTCGCCGGAAGCTCGCAAGCCTGCGCCCTCGGCTCCGCGCTCTCCGCCGCCGTCCTCGCCGGCGCGCACCCCGACTTCGCCACCGCGCAAAAGAAGATGACCCGCCTCAAAGCCGGCGTCGCCTACAAGCCCAAGGCGGCCAACCGGATCGTCTACAACCAGCTCTACGCGTTGTATCGCCAACTCCACGACAGCTTCGGCGGCGTCAACAAATCCGCCGACCTCTCCAACGTCATGAAAGAGCTCCTCGCGATCAAATCCGCTCAATCCCAGTAACCCCGATCCAGTTACACAGAGGGCACAAGAGGAGACACAGAGGGCACAGAGTTCAGAACCCTGCCTTACTCCGTGACCTCCGTGCCACCTCTCGTGCCCTCTGTGTAACTCTCCGATTTTCTTCTTCCCTCCCCCTCCTCTCCCAATCCCATGTCCCTCGTAAACCTTTCCACTCCCGAAATCTGGTTCGTCTGCGGTTCGCAGCATCTCTACGGACCCGGCCCGCTCAAACAGGTTGCCGCCAACGCCCAGGCCGTCGTTGACGGTCTCGTCAAATCCAAGCGCCTCGCTCTCCCCCTCACCTTCAAAGCCCTCCTCACCACGCCTGAGGAAATCAGCAAAGTCTGCATCGAGGCCAACTCCGACGCCAACTGCGCC
>JANODO010000240.1:0-15696 GCA_031412735.1 Rariglobus sp.
TAGCGTCAGGCCTTGCGGTCCCCGACTTTAATATGTCTCTCATGAGAGAGGCAATCACATGCGGTATTAATTCGCCTTTCGGCGAGCTATTCCACACTAAAAGGTAGATTGTTCACGTGTTACGCACCCGTTCGCCACTGCCTTTCAAAGGTATTGCTACATTTGAAAAACCGTTCGACTTGCATGTCTTAACCACGCCGCCAGCGTTCATTCTGAGCCAGGATCAAACTCTCCGAAAAGAGAGTTCAGAACCTAGTGATTCTTGAACTACTTGGATAAACCCCGTAAGGGCTTATCCATATTTGGAATAATATAATTTTTGATTGGGGGTCCCAATCAATCGCACAAAGTAAATTTCAAAGAGCGTTTCCTTGTTTAGAGGAAAGAGTTCAAATCAAACTTTTCTACTTACTCTCGTCAACATCTTTCTCAAAAAACTTTTGAGAAACTTTCGAGCCCTAAGCGAAAAATCTTTAAAGAACTCCCTTCGTTTTCGCTTCGCTCGTCGCGTTGCTCATCGATGGGAGTGCGGACAATGGAAACTGCGCCCTTCGCTTCAAGCGTTATTTTAAAGAAAGATCGTTTAGCTTCATTAACACTTGTATAATAGGAATTTATGATACTATAATTTTGTCACAGCGAGGAATTCGCCACCGCGGGATGCGTGAAAACCGCCCCTACACTTCGCTATTGTATCTATAATTTGAATACAATAGGGCGATCTTCCAAGTCGAACACTGACCGTAACGGATTCTGCATCTGCTTTTGCGGGGAACGCCGAGCGCCGCTGGCGTGGATACTGGACTTATGCGGGTGGTCGCAGTCCCGCAGACGGTTACGCGGAATAACCACTGGTGCCCTTGCGCGGATAACCAGGGCGCTTCAGCACTCCGTGCATCTTTCTGCTTTTCGTCCCCCGTTCCGTTACCTGATTGGAGGATTGCCTCCGGCTTAGGGTTCTCCGGACTGAGCCGCGTTGACATCTCTAAGTGGCAGGCCTGCCATCCGATTCTCATGGCAAGCTATGCAGACCCGCTTTTGAGGTAAATCCAATGGACGACATTCATTTCATCCAAGACTTAGCCATCGTGTTGCTCGCGGCCGGATTTGGCGGTGCCCTTTGCAAACGGCTCGGGCTCTCCGTCGTAATCGGCTATCTCGTAGCCGGCATTCTCATAGGTCCCTACACGCCGCCGTTTTCCTTCGTTACTAATGTAGCGCGCATTCAGACACTTTCCCAGGTCGGCTTGGTGTTTCTTATGTTTGCGATCGGCCTCGGCCTGAGTCTCACGAAACTACGGCGATTGGGCGCGCCGACGTTTATTGCGACCGGACTTGGTGCCTTCTTGATGCTTAATTTTACCCAGCTGCTTGGTGTATTCGCTGGGTGGACGTCGATCCAAAGCCTGTTTGTGGCCAGCATGTTAATGGTCTCGAGCTCAGCAGTGATTGCGAAAATCGTGAACGAGCTAAAACTCGGCCACGAAGCTTCCGCCCAGCGGGCGTTGGGTGTAACCGTGATGGAGGACGTGGTCGCAGTGGTCATGCTTACGATTTTGGCGAGCCAGACCCACTCTAGCAGCGGTGAAGGCACCGACTTTGGTAGTCTTTTGGGCACATTGAGCGCTTTCGTGGTGCTGCTGGTGGGCGCAGGACTGTTGTTGGTGCCGCGGCTGTTGCGTCGCTTGGAGGCTCGGGCTGACCCGGAGCTGCAGACCATCATTATCGCCGGCGTGCTGTTTTTTTTGGCTATCTGCGCCGCAAAAGCCGGTTACTCGCTGGCCCTCGGTGCCTTTCTCCTGGGTGCAATTGTCGCCGAGATGCCCCAACGAAGCGGCGTAGAAAAAGCGTTCGCGGGCATGAAAGACCTGTTCAGCAGCGTGTTCTTCGTTGCGATCGGTATGATGATCGACGTCAGGCTGCTTTTAGACGTCTTGCCGTTGATCCTAGGGCTTTTCGTTTTTGTGATGATTTGCCGGCCCGTGGCCGTCGGCCTAGCCATGATGTTATGCGGTACACCAGCGCGAGAAGCTCGCCGAGCGGGCCTCTTGCTCACCCCCTTGGGAGAGTTTTCCTTCATCATCGCGCAGCTCGGAGTGAGTAGCTCCGTGCTCCCTGCTCAATACTACCCGCTAGCCGTCGGCACATCAATCCTGACGGTTCTCGCAACGCCCCTCACCAATCGTCACGCGGAGTCAATTCTAGCAGTGGCCGAACGCTTGGAACCGCGATGGCTTACGCGAGGGATGGAAGCTTATCACGGATGGCTGCAGCAGGCTCAAAACGGTTCCTCATCGCCAGTTGCATGGAAGCTCACGCGGTCCCGCCTCCCGCAGATCGCGGTCGAGATACTCTCCATTTCCGGGTTGATGATTTTTTCTGGCCACATTTTCGAGGTGCTGGAGACCTCGACAGCCACCCGCTGGCTCGAGGGTCAGACGCTCGGCTATGCATTCTGGAGTGCGATTGGACTACTCGCTCTCACCTTGCTGGTGGCGCTGTGGAGAAACGTCAGCGCGATCATCCTGATTCTCGCCGAAAGCCTTGCCGGGAGCACACGCCTACCCGCTGTGGTGATCGAAAAAACGCTACGCACTCTCGCCGTCACAGGTCTTGGCTACTGGTTGTATGCGATCCTGCCGATAGAGGCCCTGCCTGGCTGGGGCTGGGTGGTGATCGCAGCGGCGGCCTTGGCCGTTGCCTTCGCATTCTCCAGGCGACTGGTTTACTGGCACAGCACGTGGCAGGCGTCGGTGCAGGACGTGCTAAACGAAGACGCGGAGGGTGCCGTGGGAGTTCGCGCCAACGCCCGGGTTGCCCTTGATCAAGGACTGGAAGGCTGGGGTATGCGTCTCGAAGAATACGTCGTGTCCGACGATGCCCGCTACGCAGGCCACGACCTGTCTCAACTTGCTATCCCAGGTCGGTTTGGGTGTTCGGTGATCGAGGTTGAGCGCAACGGTTGCGTGATCACGCGCACCGGGCCGGATCTCCGTATCTACCCGGGCGATAAACTCCTGCTCCTTGGCCAACCGGACGGCCTTGCCGCCGCGCGTAGCTCGCTTAGCGGAGAAAAAAAGCCGGCGGCAGATTCCGAAGAGTTCAGCGGGTCGGTGCTCGAAACCCACACGCTCGTAGAAGGCCACATTTCCGGTAAGTCACTGTCAGAAACGCAAGTTGCAAAGCAAACGGGCGTCCGGATTGTTGGCATACGCCGTGGCGGGCAACAGATCATCAACCCGGGCGGCTCCGAGGTGCTGAGCGCCGGCGACAGCCTCTTGGTTGTCGGCACGCTTGAAGAACTTCGCGCTTTCCGGCGTTGGTTACGCGGTGGCGGGGATACCACCCCGCCCTTCCCCCTTTCCTCCCATCACGCATGATCCGCGCTTTCCAATGGGACCTCGCCCGTCAGGTCGAACGCCTTGATTTCCTCGTCGCGCAGCTCCCCCGCTACGCCGACTGGGGCTACCAGGAGCTCTACGTCCACCTCGAAGATGCCGTGGAATACCCGAGTCTTCCCGGTGTCGCGCGCGCCGACGCCTACTCGACGCGCGATTTCGCGAAACTGGTGAGAGCCGCCACCCGCGCAGGCATCAAGGTGGTCCCGATCATTAACCTGCTGGGCCACACTCAATATCTCATCAAACACCCCGACCTGCGCGACTTAAACGAACTCCGCGCACTCGATGGATCGCCGAGCGAGCGCGGACAACTTTGTCCGCTCCACCCGCGCACGCTTGAAATCGCCGATAAACTCCTGCGCGACATGGCTCCGTTCTGCACGGCGGGCAAAGTCCATGTGGGCCTAGATGAGTCGTTTCACCTCGGGAAACACCCGCTTTCGCGCGCCGAAGTGGCTCGCAGCGGCCTCGCGTCGCATTTTTCCGGTTACGTCAACCGGCTCCACACCCTCGTTCAGCCGCTCGGTCTGCGCATGGGTATCTGGGCGGATATGTTGGCCTTGCTACCCGCCGCCATCGCTCAACTTCCACGCGGAATAATCGCTTACGACTGGTATTATTACCCATTCCGGCGCCACCCGCGCATGGAACTCCACAATTTCGCTGAATACGACCTGGCCCCCGCCTTGGCGAAACAGGGCATCGAATATTGGGGCTGCCCGATGAACGGTGGCTTCCGCCATGAGCCGCTGCCCGTCTTTGGCGACCGTCTCGCCAATCTCCAATCGTGGTGGCGGCGCTGCGGGCAGACTCACGCCGGCGGTTTTCTGGTGACTGGCTGGGAGCCGCAACGCCTCGCGTTCGAGATGCCGATGGTGGTCGATGCGGCGGCCGCCAGCTTCTGGCTCGACCCGCACATCGACGACCACGCCGGCCTGCTCGCCCGAGGATTTGAGCGCGTTTTCGGCAAAACCGGCTCGCGTGAAGCCGCCCGCGCCGCGCTGTCGTGCGACGAACACGCCTTTGCCGGTTACGCCAAATGGGAGACAAACGACCGCTGGGACGGCCTCGCTGGTCCGGAGGGTCCCGCCCGCGCCGAGCGCAGTTCCCGCTTCTTCACGCGGCTGGCCAAACAAAAACTTCCCGAACCGTTCACCGCCAGCGCGGCTCTAAACGCCTATCTTTTTTCCCGTGAGGCATTTATCCGGAACGCCGCGCGAAGCGTCCAAAAGATCCGCCGCCGGCACGCCACCGGGCAAACCCCGTTTGTCACCCAATACGTGACAAAGGCCCGCTCGGCCGCCGCTGAGTTCGCGGCGCGCATCAAGGCCGGTCGCGAAGCGGCCCGGGCGATGTGGGCTCGCACCCGCGACAAGCGCGTGCCCTCACCTCACGAGGCGATCCTCCAGCAGGACACCGACCGCTTGGCCGCTTGGGACCAGTGGCTCGCTGCCGTCGCTGCCGACTCCGCACGGTGTTGGGACGCGTCTCCGGTGCATGGACGCTGGCAGCTATCGTTTACCGTCCATAATCACGCCCCGGCTCTGCAGAAGATTCTGGTCGAACAACAGGCCGCCGACGGCGCGTGGTCGGTGTTGGCGGAGCGTTTCACCATCGAGTTTCGGGCCAAAGCGGCCCGGCCCCGGGCTAACATCCCCCGCGAGTTCTCTGTTTCCGTCGAAACACCCGCGCGGCGCTTGCGGATCGCCCTTCGCGGCGTGGGCGAAGTCGCCCTGAGCCAGGTCATCCTGACAGACGGGGTGATCACGCTCCGCCCCATCGGCTGGACAGCGCGCGAACGGCGCCCGCTGGGGGCAACCGCACCCACCGAGGGCTTCCCCGACCTGCATCTGGCGAACAATCGAGACGCGGTCGAGTTGGTCTGGAGGTAGGAGCCCATTTATGGGCGATGGCTGGTTCCCCCGACGGCGTCGGGTCGGTTTTTCGCACGCCGCGGATCACGCGCTGCGGATCGCACGCCGCGGATCGCCCATAAATGGGCTCCTACCTTTTCGGATTTTAGAGCCGCTCTTTGAGTGCGCGGGCGGTTTCCAACGCAGCGTCGGCGGTCGCGGCGGTCACCGTGAAATGACCCATTTTGCGGCCAATGCGCGGTTCTCTTTTTCCGTAGAGGTGCAGCTTGGCGCGCGGTTCGTTCAGAACCGCCGACCAATTGGCGTCGCCCACCAGCGCACCGTCCTGCCACTTCCACGCGTCGCCGAGGATGTTGACCATCACCACGGGGGAAACCACCGACACGTCGCCCAGCGGCAACCCGCACACGGCGCGCACGTGTTGCTCGAATTGCGAGGTCACACACGCATCGAGCGTCCAGTGGCCGGAGTTATGCGGACGCGGCGCGAGCTCGTTCACCAGGAGTTCGCCGCGATCCGTAAGGAACAACTCGATGGCCAACAGGCCGACCACGTTGAGCTTTTCAACAATCGCGAGGGCGAGTTTCTCCGCCTCGACGCGCACCGTTTCGGTGATGCGCGCCGGCACGATCGAGAAATCCAAGATATGCTTGGTGTGGATATTCTCCGCTACGGGGAAGATCTTCACCTCGCCATTACTGCTGCGCGCCACGAGGACCGACAGCTCGCATTTAAAATCGATGAACTTCTCGATCACGCAGCGTTGCTTCGCGAATGAAGCCACCGCCTTGGCGAGCGAGGCGTCGTCGGAGACCTTGATCTGGCCCTTGCCGTCGTAGCCGAAGTCGGCGGTCTTCACGACACACGGCAGGCCGATCTTGCGGATGACGGCGCCCAGGTCGTCGCCGGCCTCCACTTCGGCGAAGGGAACGGGGGAAAAGTTGTTTTTACGCAGCCAGTTTTTCTCGCGCATGCGGTTCTGGCAGGTCTCCAACACGCTCCAGTGCGGGTGCAGTTGGACGTATTTTTCGATGTTCCAGAGCGGCTCGGCCGGGATGTTTTCGAACTCGTAGGTCAACACATCGACGCCCTTCGCAAACGCGGTCAGTGCCTCGATATCGGTGAAAGCGCGATTCGTCTCCGACGCGGACACCTCTCCCGCCGGACCGTTGGGCTCCGGCTCGTAGATGTGCACGCGATAGCCAAGACGCTCCGCCGCATGCGCGAACATGCGACCAAGCTGGCCGCCACCGAGAACACCGATCGTTTTGCCGGGAGTAATCATGTTTGCAGGAAAGACGGTGAGCACAGAGCGCCGCCTCGCGAGGGTCAAACCCTGCGTTGGCCGGCAAACTAGGACGACCTAGGACGACACGGAGGTCGCCCCTCCCTCACGGCAGCTTGGCGTTGAGCACGGTGGCGGTCTGATTCGCGCGGAACGCGTCCAAGGCCTTCTTCACCTTCTTGTCGCCGCCGGTCGCGAGGATCGCCGCGGCGAATAGCGCCGCGTTGATCGCGCCGGCTTTTCCGATGGCAAACGTGGCCACGGGAATGCCACCGGGCATCTGCACAATGGAATAAAGGGAATCCAGGCCCTTGAGCGTGTGCGACTCCACCGGAACGCCGAGCACGGGCAACGCGGTGAGCGCAGCCGTCATACCGGGCAAATGGGCAGCGCCGCCCGCTCCCGCGATGATGACTTTCAGCCCGCGCGCCTCGGCGGATTTGGCGTAGTCATACATCTTGTCGGGCGTGCGGTGCGCGCTCACGACGTGGTGCTCGGCGGCGATGCCCAGCGCTTTGAGGGTCTGCGCGGCGTGCTCCATCGTGCTCCAGTCCGACGTGCTGCCCATAATAATGCCGACAAGTGGCTTGGCCATAGTCCTCTAGCGATAAACGATGCCGCCCCGCCTCGGCAAACCGGTTTTCACGGTGACAGCACGAACCTACGGATCATGATACGGCTTTTTGATGCCCTTACCTGCCATGAAAATCTCCCGCACCGCACCTGTTTTTGCCCTAGTGATCTCCGGTCTTGGGTTCGGCCTCTTCGGCTGCAGCACCGTCAGACTGGACTCCTCCGGCGACACGGCGGCGGTTTACCAGCTCAACGAATTCCGCATGGTGCTCAACACCACGGCACCCGCCGCCTACGCGGCGACTCAGAAAGCGTTTCGCGCACTCGATCTCTTCGAGACCAAGAGCAAACTGGAGACTTACGAAGGCGAGATCTACGGACGCACGCGCAAGGACGAGAAAGTTTACGTGAACATCGCCGAGATCAACAGCCGGCAGACCCTCCTCAAAATCCGCTGGGGCACCACCGGTGATCGGAAAAACTCCACCGCCCTCTACAAAGCGATCGAGGGGAACCTCCGGTAAACGTGTTTTCCGCCGTTGATTCGGCAACGCCGGGTGGAGACGGGGTCTCCTGACCCCGTTGCCGCGCTGACGGCGGGACCCGGAGGTCCCGGCTCCATTCGGCAAGAAAAAACGCCGCCTTTTGCAGTGCCCACAAAAAAACCGCAGGCCCGAAAGCCTGCGGTTCTTTTTTTAACTGCCCAGGGTGACGACCAGCGTCCCGCTTAGGATCAATTGATGTAGCCTTCTTCTCCGTGCTCGGAGGTATCCAAACCAGCGGACTCAACTTCCGGTGCGGCGCGCAGACCGACGACCGCCTTTACGATCAAGGCGATGATCACCGTTGCCACCACGCTCCAGACAATCGTTAGGGCGCAGGCCTTAAGCTGCGCTACCAACAGGCCTTCCTTGAGGGGGCCGACGACCGAGTTGATCTTCTCGTCAGCGAAAATGCCCGTGAGGATCGCACCCATGGTGCCGCCCACGCCGTGCACGCCGAACGTGTCGAGGGCGTCATCGTAGCCGAGGATCTTCTTGAGGTAGGACACCGCAAGGAACGGAACGAAACCGGCGAGCGCACCGATGAGCACAGCCGAATTCATGGAGACGAAACCAGCACCGGGGGTGATGACCACCAAGCCAGCGACGATACCCGAGCAGAAGCCGAGAACCGACGGGCGGCCCTTGAGAACCCACTCAGCCATGCCCCACACAAAACCGCCGACAGCGGCAGCCAGCGTCGTGGTTGCGAAGGCGTTGGAGGCGATCGCATCGGCACCGAGCGCGGAACCCGCATTGAAACCATACCAACCCACCCAGAGCATACCGGTGCCCACGGTGCAGAGCACCAGAGAGTGCGGTGCCATGTTGTCTTTACCGAAGCCACTGCGCTTACCCAGCATGATGCAGAGCACCAGCGCGGACCAACCCGAGGTCATGTGCACCACCGTGCCACCCGCGAAGTCGATCGCCTTGATACCGGCCTCGGGGTTCAAGATGCCGGACATGAAACCGGTCGTGGACCAGACCATGTGCGCAAACGGGAAGTAGACGGCGAACATCCACAACGTCACGAACAGAAGAACCGAGATAAACTTCATGCGCTCGGCGATCGCGCCGACAATCAGAGCCGGAGTGATGATCGCAAAGGAGAGCTGGAACATCGCCCACATCGAATCGCTGATCCAGTAATAGCCGGCGCCGACCGCACCGGGGTTAACGCCATTGAGGAAAGCGTAGGCAGTGTCGCCGATGAAGGCGTTGCCTGCACCGAAGGCCAGGCTGTAGCCGATTGCCCACCACAGAATAGTGACCAAGCCGGCGATACCCATGCATTGGGCGAGCACGGAGAGCACGTTCTTCCGGCGCACCAGACCGCCGTAGAAAAGCGCCAGACCGGGCAACGTCATAAAAATAACCAGCGCCGTGCTGATCATCTGCCACGCGTTGTGACCCGGGCCGGGACCGGGGATCTTCGAGGCGACATCCGGTGTGCGCGCGGTATTGTTTACGTAGGCCTCAAGGTCGGCCAAACGCTGTTCGACCGTCGGCTCAGCCGCAACGGCAGTTGCGACCACCTCGGCGGCAGCAGGCGCAGCCTCTTGGGCCTGCAGGCCGGGAACGCACGTCAGACCAGCCGCAAGGACCGCTCCGAATAAAAATAATTTGAGACAATTCATGGTTTTAACGAGTTAGTATACAGCTGGTTGAACTTGAGGTCGCCTCACCAAACGCCCGGCGTTGAAGGCCGGAAGCCGGAGAGGCATGCTTAGAATTCATAGATGAACCGTTTTAATTAAGCATCCGAAATGCCACGCAGCCTAAAGGTCGAATTTTTGAGCAAAAATAACCGCATACGCTCCCGTAGAAGCAGGCAACTAGCACCAAGCGCCCCTTTTTGCATTCCTTCGCAGTGAGTTGGGATGATCCGTCGGGCGCTTCACCCGCGCTGAGTTTCTCGAACGCGGCAACCGATTCGAGTGTAACACCGGCGGAAAATGGATGTCGTGACCCTCCGATGGACATTTATCTGGTTTGGACTCTAACCGCAGTGCTCACCTTAGTCGGCTTGGCGGGCGTGGTGATTCCGCTGTTGCCCGGGACGACGTTGATTCTGGTGGCGATGATCGTGCACAAATTGCTGCTTCCGGCGGACGTATCTTGGATGGTGATCGGCTGGATCGCGGCGTTCTGGTTTTTATCCGTCGTGATAGACTTCCTCGGTGTGATCCTCGGCACTCGTCTCTTTGGCGGTGGCAAGTGGGGCATGCTCGGCGCGGGTGGCGGCGCGGTGGTCGGGATGTTTTTTTCCTTACCCATGCTAGTGCTCGGGACGGTGGTCGGGGCGGTCGCGGCGGAGCGCTTCATCGCCCAAAAATCCCATCGCGCCTCCCTTCTGGCCGGCGCGGGTGCGGCATTCGGCTTTCTCATTTCAACCGTTGGACGCCTGCTCTGCGCCTTCGCGATGATCGCGCTGTTCCTGATCGCCGCCCTCAGCGCCCTGGAGCAGCCCATCGAGTCGGCCTTTTGATAGGTTGGGACCGTGGTCCGACGTGGGAAGCGAGCTTGCTCGCCTCCCACGTCGGAACCTAACGGCCCGGCACTGCCTTCAGATGACCCGGGAATGACTGCCTGCACCATCCCGCAAGTAGGCGTCGAACCGCGACGCAGCCACGCGCACGAAGGGTAAACCCACGTCGGTGACCCAAAGACCTTGAGCGTCCGTTTGCACGATGCCGTCCGCTTCCAGGTCGGCCAGCGAGCTCAACTCGGCCGCGTAGGCCGTTGCGAAATCTAATCCGAACTCGCGCGAGAGCACCGCAAAATCCAAGCGGCGCTCACACATCACCCGCATGATGATTGTTTGGCGCCGGCGATCTTCGGCCGACATCCGCCAGCCGCGCACGACGGGCAACTCCTCCCGAGCCAGCGCCTCGCGGTAAGCCGGCAGACTTTTCTGGTTCTGCCGATAACCGTCGGGCGTCGACGAAATCGCCGAGATGCCAAACCCATAGACCGAAGCACCCGCCCGCGTGCTGTAGCCTTGGAAATTGCGATGCAGCGCGCGTTCGCGGACCGCCACCGCCAACTCGTCATCGGGCCGCGCGTAATGGTCCATGCCGACGTCCACATAGCCCGCCGCCAGCAGCCGCTCCCGTGCGAGGATTTGCATACGCAGCTTTTCGTTCAGGTCGGGCAACACACCCGTGCGATCAAAAACCCGTTGCGCGGGCTTCAAGCTGGGCACGTGTGCGTAGCTGAATACCGAAAGCCGATCAGGCGCGAGTCCGAGCACGTCGTCCAGCGTCCGCGCAAACGTCGAAACCGTCTGCAAGGGCAACCCATGGATAAGATCCACGTTGATCGAGGTGAACCCCGCATTGCGCAACAACGTGAAGGCCCGCTCGTTCAGCGCCGGCGGTTGCACCCGGTGAATCGCCGCCTGCACGGCCGGATCGGTGTCCTGCACGCCCAGGGAAGCCCGGCGCGCACCCAGCTCGCTCAACGCGGCGACCTGCCCCGGCTCCAGATGCCGCGGATCAATCTCCACGCCGATCTCCGCCTCCGCATCGAACGTAAACGCCGCGTGGAACATCGCCCCCAAGCGGCGAAGTTGCTCCGCCGAGAAAAACGTGGGCGTCCCGCCTCCCAAGTGGAATTGCGTGACCGTGCGCGCCGGGTCGATGAGCCGACGGGTCAACGCGATCTCGCGCTCCAAGTCGTCGAGATACGCATCGGCCGCCGACTGCTTCGTGGTGATCACATTTGTGCATCCGCAAAACCAGCAACGTTGTTGGCAAAAGGGGAGGTGCACATACAGCGACAGCGGCCCGGCCCCGGGGCGGTTGTCATCCCTGATCAAGGTCGTCGGGTCGAACGCAGCCACGTCTGCGGAAAAATGATTCGCCGTCGGATACGAGGTGTAGCGCGGCGCCGGGCCCGAGTATTTCCGCAACAGGTCGAGACCCACCGACGGACACTGAACATAACACGGCAAAGGTAAGCGCGAGGAGACCATGGTGGGAGGGGTCCCCAGCCTGCCCGAAACCGCCGCCGCCGGCTCCGCAGACGTTGCCCACCGCTGTGCAGTTCTTGCAGGGGCGCGGTCGAGCAAAGCCTAAGGTAGGGCGCGCACTCCGTTCCGCGCCGGCTCGAAACGGGCGATCCAAAGCGGCGCGGAGCGGAGTCCGCGCGCTACCCTGTCTACAGCCGACAGATCAACAACTCGCGCTCGTAAACCATTTCCTTCGGCAGGTGCGAATGCAGGTCGATGAAGAGTTCCTCGTGCCCGATCACTTCGGCGCGCCACGCCACGCGGTCCACCGCCTGCAACGCCGCGAACTGCTCGCGCGTAAAACTGCTCCCCGTCCAATCGATCTCGTCGTAGCGCGGCTGCCAGCCGATCGGCGTCTCGCGGGCCAGCGCGCGACCCCGGGCACGATCCACGATCCACTTGAGGATGCGCATGTTCTCGCTGAAGCCTGGCCAGAGGAACTTTCCGTCCGCGTCCTTGCGAAACCAGTTCACGCTGAAAATGCGCGGCGACTCGCTGAGCTTCTTCTGCATCGAAATCCAGTGCCGGAAATAATCCCCCATGTGATAGCCGCAGAAGGGCAACATCGCGAACGGATCGCGGCGCACTTTGCCAATCGTGCCGGCCGCCGCCGCCGTCATCTCCGAGCCCATCGTCGCGCCGACATACACGCCCGCGCTCCAATTAAACGCTTGGTAAACGAGCGGCACGGTCGTCGCGCGACGCCCGCCGAAAATGATCGCACTGATCGGCACGCCGGCGGGCGCCTCCCACGCCGGGTCGATGGTCGGGCACTGCGAGGCGGGCGCGGTGAAACGAGCGTTGGGGTGAGCCGCCTTGGCACCCGTAACCTTGGCGATTTCGGGCGTCCAGATTTTGCCCTGCCAATCGGTGCACATTGCCGGCGGCGCATCGGTCATGCCTTCCCACCACACGCCGCCGTCAGGCGTGAGCGCGACGTTGGTGAAGATCGTGTTCTTCGCGAGCGCGGCCATCGCGTTCGGATTGGTTTTCACCGAGGTGCCCGGAGCCACGCCGAAGAAGCCGGCCTCGGGATTAATCGCGCGCAGGCAGCCCTTGTCGTCGGGTTTGATCCACGCGATGTCGTCGCCCACGGTCCAGATTTTCCAGCCCTTCTCTTTGAGCGGTGCGGGCGGGATGAGCATCGCGAAATTCGTCTTGCCGCAGGCGCTCGGGAACGCGGCGGCGACGTAGGTTTTTTCGCCCTTGGGATCCTCGACGCCGAGGATCAACATGTGCTCGGCCAGCCAGCCTTCGTCGCGCGCCATGTTGGAGGCGATGCGGAGCGCGAAACACTTTTTTCCGAGGAGCGCGTTGCCGCCGTATCCAGAACCGTAGGACCAGATTTCGCGCGTCTCTGGAAAGTGGACGATGTATTTCTCGGCGTTGCAGGGCCACGACACGTCGGCCTGCCCGACGGCCAGCGGCGCGCCGACCGAGTGCATGCAGGGCACGACGCGCTTGCCGTTTTTGTCGATCTCCCGAAACACCGGCAGGCCGATGCGCGCCATGATGCGCATGTTGACGACCACGTAAGGCGAGTCGGTCAACTGCACTCCGATCTGCGCCAGCGGCGAACCCACCGGCCCCATGCTGAAGGGCAACACATACATCGTGCGGCCCGCCATGCAGCCCCGGAAAAGAGACTTCAGTTTCTTGCGCATCTCGAAGGGCTCGACCCAGTTGTTGGTCGGGCCGGCATTGTCCTTCGAGAGCGAGCAGATGAAGGTGCGATCCTCCACGCGCGCCACATCGGTCGGATCGGAGCGCGCCTGATAACAGCCGGGCCAAAGTTTTTCGTTCAACTTCGTAAACGTGCCCGCATCGACCAATTCCCCGCAGAGCGCGTCGTATTCCTCCTGCGTGCCATCGACCCAATGGATCGCGGCCGGCTTGGTCAGGTCGGCCATTTTGGCGACCCACTTGAGCAGATTAGGGTTTTTGCTGAGAGGCTTGGCCGACGAACTCGCTTTCATGCCGAGCACCGTGGGTTCGACCGCCCGTGCCGTAAACCGCAAACCTTTGCCCCAATACGGTTAGTATCTTTCCCGATTCGCCAAACGGGAGTTCTTCCCAGAGCGCTTCAAATCAAACTGTGTCCGAAAAGTAGCGCAGGCTTCCAGCCTGCTCCGAGCTGAACGCAGGCGGGAAGCCTGCGCCACGGGTTGGCCAAACCGGCTACCGCTTTCGTTGAAGCGCTCTAATTCTACTTTGTTAAGCTGAAAGGCCGCGTCATTTTTCCGTAGTTAGGCTGCCTGCTTGCAGGCGCGGTTCGGAGCGCGAGCGAGCTCGCGGCCTACGTATTCAGATCAGCTCAACAAAGGAGCTCTAACGCTTCTCCGCAGCCGGCTCGATGTGCACCGACACGTCGCTGATGTGCAGCGCCGAGTGGATCAACGCATCCTGGACGGCGTGCGCGATCTTGTGGCCCTCGTAAACGGTGAGCAGCGGGTTCACCACCACATGGATATCGACGAGATGGCTCAGGCCGCTTTTGCGCACGCGGCATTTGTCGAGCGCACTCACTCCCGCGACGGCGGCGGCGACGGCGCGCACTTCGTTTTCAAACTCAAGCGGCACCGCCGTATCCATGACGTCGCCGAGCGCACGGTTGAAGATCCCCACCCCGTTAAACGTGATCACGGCACACGCCAGCAACGCCGCCCAGTCATCGGCGGCCGCGTAGCCTTCGCCGCACCACACCGCGATGGCGATGCCGACAAACGCGGCCGCCGAGGTGATCGCATCCGAATAATGATGCCACGCCTCCGCGCCCAGCCCGGTGCTGCCCTCGACTTCGCCGGCGCGCGCCATCCGCCGCGAGAACCACCATTTCACCGCCACGATGGCCGCCAGCAGCGGCAGCGTCGCCCAGTGCGGCACGCGGTGCGGCGTGACGATCTCGCGCACCGCATGCACCGCGATCCACAAGGCCGCACCCAAGATCACCAGTCCCACGCCCATCGCCGCGAGCGGCTCCGCCTTGCCATGCCCGTAAGGATGGTCGTCGTCGGGCGGACGCGCCGCCACGCGAAAACCCGCCCACACCAACGTCGACGAAAACACATCGAGCAACGACTCGATCCCGTCCGCGATGAGCGCATAGGTGCCGCCGAGGATGCCGCCCGCGAATTTGGCGACCGCCAGCACACAGTTAAGCACGATGCCCCGCAGCACCAACCGCGCGCTGGTCTCGGCGCGACGCTTGATCAGGGCATGGTGAGGTGCGTGGGGACGTTTCACGGGTTAAGGCGTGGCGCATGTCAGGTAACGCTTCCTCGCGAGGCAAGTTGTTTAGCCGCGCCTAAAAAACCTTGTTCACCCGGTCTGTAACCGACCGCCCGCGCCGCGATTGACCACGCATCGTGGCGCGCGCATGTTTCCCTCAACTAGCTCGACTATGGCGTCCACGAACATCTCCATCGGCACCGATCCCGTTAAACAATTTTCCGTGTTTGCGGAAAACCGCGTCGGCCGCCTCTACGACCTCACCGCGCTCCTGCGGGACAACAACGTCCACATCATGGCGCTCACCGTGCTCGACACCACGGACAGCTCGATCCTGCGCCTCATCGTTGACGATCCTGACAAGGCCCGCGAGCTGATGATCAACAATGATTTTCCCTACACCGAGGTGGACGTCCTCGCCGTTGAGATCAGCGACGAGTCCGACCTGAAAGGGGTGCTCTCCGCGCTGCTCGAAGCCGAGATCAACATCCACTACGTCTACAGCTTCATCAAACGCCCCGAGGGCAAATCGGGTCTCGCCATGAACATCGAAGACATGGACGTCGCCGCGCAGTCGCTCAACACCCACGGCTTCAAAGTCCTCACACAGCGCGACATCTCGCGCTGAGTGGAATGGCGCGCTTCAGTGGAATGGCGCGGTTCGGTGTGGGAAGCGGGGTTGGTCGCGCTGTTGACGCCGCGCCCGCAAGCACGCATACCCCAAAAACCCCCGCAAAAACACCCGCACAACCCCGATATTAGCCCTAGGGTTCGCGCC